>CAJUHX010000006.1 GCA_910586455.1 uncultured Muribaculaceae bacterium
GCAAGACTGACACTGGCTCGCCTGAAGCACAGATTGCATTATTCTCGGTCCGTATTGCTCATTTGACTCAGCACCTGAAGTCGAATCACAAAGATCATACCACAGAACGCGCTCTTAAGATGCTGGTAGGTAAGCGTCGTCGTCTGCTCGACTACCTGATGCGCAAAGACATCAACCGCTACCGTGCCATCATCGCTCAGAAAGAGCTTGGTATCCGCAAGTAAGCTTCAGTGCTCGCTTAAAGATTACGGTCTAAAATCGGCTTCCTAACTTTCAGGTGGCCGATTTTGTTATAATTCCATAACCATTTTAACAGACGCCTAAGAGCATTATTATGAAACATCTCACTTCAATTCTTGTTATGGCTGCGATAGCAGCCATGTTCACCGGTTGCTCTATTATGAAAAAGAACAGCAATACCGCTACATCGGCGCTACAACAGCCCGAGCATACTTCATCAAACAGCAAAACCACTCCCGCTGCAGGCATAAGCTCCGAAATGCTCAACGGCGAGTGGACTATAATTAAAGTCAAAGGTCAGGATGTGCCTCAGGAAGACAAAATGCCCTACATTAACTTCGAGGTATCGACCGGCCGCTTTTACGCCTCCAACGGCTGCAACACCATCAACGGCAGTTTCGGCATTAAGGGCGACGCCCTGCAGTTCTCGCAGGTGGCAAGTACCATGATGCTGTGTCACAACGTGCCTTTTGAACACGAAATCAGCGTATTGCTCAGTGGCGAGGTAGCTCCATTGGCAACTATCCGTAAAATTGGTCACGAAAGCTATCTGACCCTTACCGACAAAGCTACAGGACTTAGTCTGGAGGCCCGTCGCCACAATATGGAATTTCTCAACGGACAGTGGCGGATTGCACAGATCAACGGTAAAGACATCAACGATGAAGAAGCCAACATATTCATCGACCTCAGCGAAATGAAGGTACATGGCAACACCGGCTGTAACTTCTTTAATGGCGAAATATACATCGACCCCTCAAAAAGCAATTCGGTAGAGTTCGGCAAAATGGGCATCACACGCATGGCCTGCCCCAAATACGACCAGGAACAGGCAATGATGCTGGCACTGGAAGAAACCACCTCCGCCATCCGTGGCAACAACAACCGCGTGATGCTGCTGAAAGCCGACGGCACACCGGTGATTGTACTCGAAAAGCAGGATGTGAAATAAACATCGGACATACCATATTATGCGCACAGCCCCGGAGGATTCTTCGGGGCTGTGCCGCCTTTTGCAAGGGGAGTAAAATGCAAAATGTCGGCACACGACAATAAAAATAGGGGATGGACATAAAAAAAGACTCTGTAAATTTGGAAATGCGGTCCGTTTTGTATAATTTTGCCACGTGAGTAAAAACACCCTTAAAGCTAACCCATAAATCAATTAAGATTATGAAGAAACATAACTTCTACGCCGGACCCTCAATCCTGAGCGAGTATGCAATCAACAATACCATCGAAGGTATTCGTAATTTTGCCGATACAGGCCTGTCGGTTCTCGAAATATCGCACCGCAGCAAAGAATTCCAGGCTGTAATCGACGGCGCTTCAGAACTTGTAAAAGAACTTCTCGACATACCCGAAGGCTACTCCGTACTGTGGCTCGGCGGCGGCGCATCGCTGCAGTTCTGCATGATGCCCTTCAACTTCCTCAAGACCAAAGCCGCTTTCACCGATACCGGCACATGGGCGCACAACGCCATCAAGGAAGCCGGCCTCTTCGGCGAAGCTCTCGTACTGGCTTCGTCGGCCGACGCCAACTACAGCTTCATCCCCAAGGGCTACACCGTGCCAGAGGATGTTGACTACTTCCACTACACTTCGAACAACACTATCTACGGTACCGAAGTACGCAAAGACCCCGATGTGCCCGTACGCATGATTGCCGACATGAGCTCGGACATCTTCTCGCGCCCTGTCGACGTAAGCAAGTACGATGCCATCTACGCAGGCGCCCAGAAGAATCTGGCTCCCGCAGGCGTTACTCTGGTTATCGTTAAAGACGACGCTCTGGGCCACGTGGACCGTCCCATCCCCACTATGCTCGACTACCGCACCCACATCAAGAAAGGCTCGATGTTCAACACTCCGCCCGTACTGCCTATCTTCACCGCTTACCAGACCCTGAAATGGTACAAGGAACTCGGCGGTGTTGAAGCCCTCGAAAAAATCGACCTCGAAAAGGCTAAGCTGCTCTACGGCGCTATCGACGACAGCCGTATCTTCCAGGGCACTGTAACCGACCCCGAAGACCGTTCGATCATGAACGTATGCTTCGTGATGAAGCCCGAATACAAGGAACTCGAAAAAGACTTCCTCGACTTTGTTGCTCCTATGGGTATCTTAGGCATCAAGGGCCACCGTTCGGTTGGCGGCTTCCGTGCTTCGCTCTACAACGCACTGCCCATCGAAAGCGTAAAGGTGCTGGTTAACGCAATGAAGGAATTCGAAGCTAAACACTGATAGCCATGAAAGTACTGGTAGCAACCGAAAAACCCTTCGCACCCGCTGCGGTGCAGGGCATACGCGAAATTATAGAAGGCGCCGGCTACGAACTGGCACTCCTCGAAAAATATACCGACAAACAGCAGTTGTTCGATGCAGTGGCTGATGCCGACGGCCTGATTATCCGCAGCGACATTGTCGACAACGAAGTACTCGACGCCGCCAAGAACCTCAAGATTGTGGTTCGCGCAGGTGCCGGCTACGACAACGTAGACCTGACTTCGGCAACCGCACACAACGTATGTGTGGAGAATACCCCCGGTCAGAACTCCAACGCCGTGGCCGAACTGGCATTCGGCATGATGGTAATGGCAGCCCGCAACATGTACGACGGCAAGAGCGGCTTTGAACTCAAAGGCAAACATCTGGGCATCCAGGCCTTCGGCCAGGTAGGCCGCAATGTGGCCCGTATCGGCCAGGGCTTCGGCATGGAAGTTGAGGCCGTTGACCCCTACTGCCCCGAAACCGCCATGATTGAGTTGAATGTTAAACCCGTGAAGACTGTAGCCGAACTCTATGCCGGCAACCAGTTCGTGAGTATCAACATTCCCGCCACTCCCGAAACCATAAAGAGCATCAACTACGAGCTCATCACCTCGATGCCCAAAAACGGTGTGCTGGTGAATACCGCCCGTAAGGAAGTAATCGACGAGGAAGGTCTGGAACGCGCTCTTGCCGACCGCACCGATCTCCGCTATGTATCCGACGTTCGTTCGGGCAATGCCGACGCTCTTCTGGAGAAATTCCCCGGACGTGTGTTCTTCACTCCCAAGAAGATGGGCGCACAGACCGCCGAGGCTAACGCCAACGCCGGCACTGCAGCCGCTCACCAGACTGTAGCCTTCCTCCGCGACGGTATCGACAAATTCCGCGTCAACCGATGAAAGCTCCCGGCGATAAAGTCGACGACCTGCTGGGCCTCGATGCCGAGGGCCGCGAAGTGCGTCTGAGCGACTATCCCGGCAAAAAAATCGCACTGTATTTCTATCCAAAAGACAACACGCCCGGCTGTACAGCCGAGGCGTGCAGTCTGCGCGACGGATACGAGGCACTTATTGCTGCCGGCTATCAGGTTATAGGTGTGAGTGTGGACAGCGCTACATCGCATCAGAAATTCGCGGCCAAGCACAGTCTGCCCTTCCCTCTGATTGCTGATACCGACCACCGGCTGGTGGAGGAAATGGGCGTATGGGGCGAGAAAAGCATGTGCGGACGTAAGTACATGGGTACATTCCGTACCACTTTCATTATCGGTCCCGATGCTGTTGTGCTTGAAGTCTTCGGCCCCAAGCAGGTGAAGACAAAGGAGCATGCCGAGCAGATTCTGAAGCTCTGAAAACGCCTCAATCCAATCATAGACCATAGAACAACAGCCTGCCATAGAACTTTTCAGAGGTTCTGTGGCAGGCTTGTATATAAGGAGTTTTTTGTTGATTTCCTAAAATCCTCTAAAAATTCATTATTGCAATAACCATTTTGTACGGTTAGTGTTATTATTTTCGTGGATTCGAAAGAATACACGGATAAACATAATAACATAAAACTATACAACTATGGACTGTAACTGCAATAAAGAAAAGCGTTCATACCACTTTAATATCTCCGAAGTGGTCGACGGTAAAATCCAGGAGGTAATGAACTTCAATTTCGGCGGTCATCACGACTTGGCTGCTCTGGCACAACGCACTGCCGCTAAGTACGACATGAGTCAGAAGCACTCCGAACAGCTTGTGCTGGGTGTGCGTCTGTTGCACCATGTGCTTAAGAAATACCCCGATAATGAACTCTTCCAGTCTTTCTTCGCTCAGCTTAACGAGTTCAAACACGGACTCAAGGGAAACTGCGATTGCTGAATATAGGCGCGAGGTATCGCAGAACTATGAGCCGCAGCGCGGCGTCTGAATAATAGTTCGGAAAAAAACGGGAATTTGATAATTAACCCCTTTAGTGGTGGCAGTAAAAATTGCATCCGTGTTGTTTATACTGTCACACTAAAGGGGTTTTTGTATTGCAAATCAGCACATTCCCTTAGTCCTTTATGGCCAGTGATAGCGGGTTGCGGTGGTCGGCGCTGCGATCGGTAAGGTGCATGTGGCTGTACGAACTGCCGAACAGGGTGGAATCAGCTACAAGACTGTTGTAGATAACCACGCTGCCCTGTGGCAGAACCGGCAGGGAATCGGCCTCAACCGGACGGAGGCGGTCGGCTGTGTAGAAGTTGACGGAGTACAGGCGGAAACCTTCAGGAGTGTTCAGCGAATATACCGGAGCATCTACTGCAACGGCCTTGATTTTTTCGGCCAGCGGACGGTCGCTTTGCGGTTTCAGCACCATGGGCTGTGCCACTGCGGCGTATGTGAGCAGGAGCACCGTAGGCAGCAGCATGGCGAAAGCCACACTGTCGCGCCGGTTGCCTAACCAAAGCAGTGATGCAAGAGCAGGCAGATATAGAAGCGGCCACATCCACCAGCTCAGAGGCCACAGCTGCACCTTACCGATGGTAATAATGCCGCAAAGGGCCAAAGTAACTGCAACCGGTACCACAAAGCCTGTCACTGCCAGTATCCATACATAGCTTTTCAGTACCTTGCTGTTATGGAGATGTAGTATAAGTGATGCCACTCCGTAGGCAATGAAGGGGTAGACCGGCAGTAGGTACACACTCCGCTTGCTGGCCGGTATGCAGTAAAAGCCTACAATCAGCACTACCGCCAGCAGCGCCAACAGGCCGCCTTGGCGAAGCATGCGGCGGCGGTAGCTGCGTGCCACGGTGAGCGAAAGCACTCCCAGCAGAGTCCAGGGAGCCATGCCCGACAGCAGGGTCACGAAATTGTACCAGAATGGTTTCTCGTGGCTGCTGTAACTCATTGTGCCCGACATGCGGCCCAGATTCTCCTCAAGCATCAGGGCTGTAAAACCTTCGCCGCCCTGACGTGAGGCTGCCAGAAACCACAGGGCCGGCAGTATGAAAGAGCACAGACACAGAGCCGACAGGCGTCCGAGCGTACGCCAGAAACCGTCGCCGCACAGCAGGCAGTATACGCCGGCTACCATACACGGTATCAGCGAGCCGATAGGGCCTTTGGTGAGTGTGCCGGCCGACATGAGCAGTATCACGGTCAGATATTTGAGTTTGCGGTGTCGGCAGTCGCGCTCACGCAGGTCGAACAGCAGATATATGCTTGTGACTATGGTTGCTGTCACCACCATGTCGAGGCGGCAGGCTATAGCGGCACGGAATACTTCCACCGATGTCAGTGTCACCAGGGCCATAATCATGCCGAAGCGTTCGCCGCGCAGGCGTGCGCTCCAGCGGTAGCCGGCCCATATCATGGCTATGCACGCCAGTGCCGACGGCAGGCGCGACACATACTCATTGACTGTGCCGCCATTGAATATTTTTGCGAATATGGCTATAAGCCAGTAGAGAAACGGTGGCTTGTAGGGTATGTCGCCTCCGTAGTTCACAGGCAGAATCCATTCGCCCGACTGCAGTATCGACATTGCCACGATGGCCTCGCGTGGCTCTCCTTTTGAGTTGAACCAGGTGGTTCCGAGCCATGGCAGCAGCAGCAGGGCTGCTATTATGAGCAGCATAATCTGTGGTTGCAGCGACAGCGCTTTCCGGTGGTTTGTGTTCATGTTCAGTGATTTTATAATCACAAAATTACGAATACTTTGCCGATTACACAAATATATTGCACTGCCTGAAACTACATGTGGCGGCAACACAAAACACAGAGGCTGCGCCGTAATATTCACGACACAGCCTCTGTGTTTATTATTGACTGAAGCGTCAGGCTCTTACATCATGCCGCCCATGCCACCCATGCCGCCTGCGGGCATTGCGGGAGCGGGATTCTCTTCCTTCTTGTCGGCAATCACGCACTCGGTGGTGAGGAACATGCCTGCAATCGAGGCGGCGTTCTCCAGAGCCACGCGGGTAACCTTGGCGGGGTCGATTACACCTTCGGCAAGTAGGTTGCAGTATTTGTCGGTGCGGGCGTTGTAGCCGAAGTCGGCGTTGCCTTCGCTTACCTTCTGAACCACTACGGCACCTTCAACACCGGCGTTGGCGGCAATCTGGCGCAGAGGCTCTTCGATGGCACGCTTTACGATGTCGATACCGGTCTGTTCGTCGTCGTTGGCACCCTTGAGGTCGGTCAGGCATGCCAGACAGCGGATGTATGCCACGCCGCCGCCGGGAACGATACCTTCGGCTATGGCAGCGCGGGTTGCGCTCAGGGCGTCGTCCACGCGGTCTTTCTTTTCCTTCATTTCCACTTCGGAGGGAGCGCCGATGTGCAGCACAGCCACACCGCCGGCGAGTTTGGCCAGGCGTTCCTGGAGTTTTTCGCGGTCGTAGTCGCTCTTGGTCTGTTCAATCTGAGCCTTGATCTGAGCCACACGCTGTGCGATTGCCTCTTTGGAGCCGGCACCGTTTACGATAGTGGTGTTTTCTTTGTTCACAGTAACCTTTTCGGCAGTGCCGAGGTGCTGGAGAGTTGCTGCGGAGAGCTGCAGGCCCTGTTCCTCGCTGATTACGGTGGCACCGGTGAGGATGGCGATATCCTGAAGCATTTCCTTGCGGCGGTCGCCGAAGCCGGGAGCCTTTACGGCGCAGATTTTAAGTGCGCCGCGGATGCGGTTCACAACCAGTGTGGCAAGAGCTTCCTGGTCGACGTCTTCTGCGATAATCAGCAGCGGACGTCCGCTCTGTGCGGTAGCCTCGAGCACGGGCAGGAGGTCTTTGAGGTTCGATACTTTCTTTTCAACCAGCAGCAGGTAGGGTGCGTCCATCACACACTCCATCTTTTCGGCGTTGGTAACGAAGTAGGGCGAAATGTAGCCGCGGTCGAACTGCATACCTTCCACAATGTCGATGGTGGTTTCGGTACCCTTGGCTTCGTCGACGGTGATAACACCTTCGCGTTTTACTTTCTGCATTGCCTCGGCGATGAGGCGGCCGATGGTTTCGTCGTTGTTAGCCGAAACGCGGGCAACGTCCTCGATTTTCTTGAAGTCGTCGCCAACTTCCTCGGCCATGCCCTTGATTCCTTCGACAACTGCGCCTACGGCCTTGTCGATACCGCGTTTGAGGTCCATGGGGTTGGCACCGGCTGCAACGTTCTTGAGGCCTACGTTGATGATGGCCTGAGCCAGTACGGTAGCGGTGGTGGTGCCGTCGCCGGCGTCGTCACCTGTCTTGGAGGCTACTTCCTTTACCAGCTGTGCGCCCATGTTCTGGAAGGCGTCTTCGAGTTCGATTTCACGGGCTACGCTCACACCGTCCTTGGTGATGTGGGGAGCGCCGAATTTCTTCTCGATAATAACGTTGCGGCCTTTGGGGCCGAGAGTTACTTTAACAGCGTCGGCCAGAGCATCGACGCCTTTTTTGAGCTCTTCGCGAGCCTTTATGTTGAATTTTATTTCTTTTGCCATTTCAGTAAGATGTTGAATTCTTTTTTAGAGAACTACTGCGAGCACTTCGCTCTGCTTCATTATAAGGAGTTTTTCGCCGTCGACTTCGATTTCGGTGCCGGCATATTTGCCGTAGAGAACCACGTCATCGGCCTTGAGTGTCATTTCTTCTTCCTTGGTTCCGTTGCCTGCTGCCAGCACGGTGCCTTTGAGGGGTTTTTCTTTAGCGGAATCGGGAATGATGATTCCGGCAGCTGTAACTTCTTCTGCTGCTGTGGGTTTGATAAGTACCCGGTCAGCTAACGGTTTCAGTTTCATATTGTATGTTTTATGGTTTAAGTTATTTTATTGCATGTATTTTTTCTTATTGCATATTTCGTGCCAAAATACGATTCGTGGCAGTTCTGTGCTGACAGAACTGCCACGAATTATAACAAAACTGCTTATATTAAGTTCATTTACTCTATTGTCAGCCTGTAGCCTCCGCTGTGGGCGGTCACCGACGGGGTATACTGGCTCTGCACCGTGGCAACGCCGCTGATGAAGCTGCCGGCCATGTTGGCTGTCAGTTCATAGCTTATGCTGTAGGTGCCGCGTGGCAGCCAGCCTATGAACAGGCGTGTGGCGCTGTTGCCGTTCTCGCGGTAGAACATGGTGCCTGCCGAGTTGACATAGCCTGGAAGCTGGTCGACCGGTTCGAGGCCTGCGGCACGGTCGTCGTTTATGGTCACGAACTGCAGGTCGTCGTTGGCTTTTATTGTCAGTACCACGCGGACGCGTTCGCCAAGCTTCACTTTGTCGGCATACTGCCACTTGCCGTCGCGCAGCACTGTCAGCTGCTTGTCCACGCTAATCCGGCTGCAGGCATGAGGCTCAATTTTATCGGTTCGGCCTGTGTAGCGGCTGAACAGTGCGCCCCAGGCGGGAGTCTGCGGATTGCTGCGGCTGACGGTGAGTTTGCGGGCTTTGCCGCTGCTGTCGATTGTCATAGTAAAGTGGCCGGTCATACTTTCGGCTTCGGGCAGTTGCAGCAGGCTGTCGCCGAGGCGAATTTCCGGCATGGTGGCGGGTACGGTCCAGCGGCTTTCGCTGCGCATAAAGGCGGCAACCAGGTCGGTGGGGTCGCAGCTGCCTAAGGCGTCGGTGCGCTGCGAGCGCATTACCAGCCATTGGCGCACGCCGTCGACGAGCTGTGCTTCAGGCTCGAGCGAGGCAAAGGCGAAAAGCACCCATGCATACTGGTCGATGTCGTCGACCGACGGGAAGTATATCGTGCCGTCTTTTTCGGTCTTTGCAAACTGTGCTATTGAGGTCAGTATCTCGCCTGCCATTTTGGGGTATCCGTTGTGCTTAAGTATCATGGCTGTGCGGGCTTTCTGACCTACCGACATCTTGCGCCAGCTTTCGAGCAGCTGCTGCACGGTGGCGGCAATTACTTTCTGCGATTTGAGGGCGGGCTTGCAGTCGGGCAGCAGAGTGTACAGCCATGACAGACTGAAATCGGTGGTGCGCTCCTTGAGTTGGCTGTCGAGATAGTGCAGGGCCGGGTCGATTATGGCGCGCAACTCCTTGTTTTGCGGCATGGCGCCTATGGCATTCAGGCGGCCCAGAGTGTACAGCACGTTGTATGTGGCCCATTCGCTCGACTCCTCGCTCCAGTCGCCCCAGCGGAAGCCACCGTCGGCGTTGCGGTATTTGCCAAGGAGTTTCACTGCCCGGTCGATGCTCGATTGTGTCAATCCGGGGTTGAGCAGCAATTGCAGGCGGGCCATGCGTGCGGTCTGCGATGCGGCTGCCTGTACCCACGGGGTCTGCTGCAGGGTGGCTATTTTAAGGTCTTCGTTTTTCTCGAGCTGCGATACCAGCGACGAGTCCTGCGGATTGTCCATTGCACGGCGCAGAGTGAGTTCAATCTGCGGGTCGGAAACCACGATGCTGCGTCCGGCGGCAGCCTGGAACAGTTGTTGTGCCACCGAGTACGAGGTGCTTGCATTGCCTTCGTAGAGCGAGGGCAGGGCCTTGATTACATCCCATGCCGGATTGGAGCAGAATTCGAGCACGGTCTGCATCTTTTCGGCGGCAGGTAATTTCACGTCGGCCTCCACGGTGTTGGCAGTCATGCTGAAAATCCGGCTCTCGATAACTTCGGTGTCGGCGCTCAGTACCGGAATCGCCGCCTGTTCGCCGTCGGTGAACTTGCCCAGAGAGGCTCTGACACGGTAACCGATTATCGAGGCATCGGCAGGAGCGACAACGGGCAACGATACAATAGCCGACCCCTTGGGGCTTACGTAAACGGCACTGCGCGATGTTGAAAGCACACTGCCTGTGGCGGGGTCGAACACCTCGGCTACGGTAACTATGCTGTCGCTTTCTTCACTGTTGTTGAACACACTTGCAAGTACGGTGGCGCTGTCGCCTGCACGCAGGAATCGCGGCAGGTTCGGCTGCACCATCACTGGTTTCTGTGATACAACATCGCGGGTGAATGTACCGCTGTTGAGTCGTTCGTCCCATGCAAAGGCATTGAACTGCCAGGTGGTATTGGCCTGCGGCACGGTGAAGGAGATTTCCACCACACCGTCCTTGCCGCTTACCAGCGACGGCATCCACAGGGCCTGCAGAACCTCCGACGGGCGGTAAGCGAAGTCCGGCTCCTGAGCGGCCGAAGCCTCTCCGGCATCTTCTTCTACGGATTCACCCATCTCTTCCTCAGCGGATTCTTCCTTTACCGCAGCCATGTCGTTCGCAGCCGACATATATAATTTTTCTTCGGTCATCTCAGTTACCGCGCCTGTGGCTGCGGAGGCGCTTTTCATCATGCGTCGTCCGCGTATTCTCAGGGAGCTGTAATAAGTTATCGGATATATAAATTCGGGCATTTCCGGATTTACTTCCTGCAGCCATCGGATCTTTTCAGGCATGAGAACATCCGGGGTGCCTATGTAGGCGCGGTCGGTGTATCCGGCAGTGCTGATGGTGGTGTAGCTTCGGAAAAGGTCGAAAGCGCTGGGCCAGTTCAGCGGAGCCATGTCCTCGAGGGCCTTGTTGTATGCAGTGGCAATCATTGCCGAGGGCAGGTGCTTGCCGCTTTCGGGCGAGGTGAGTCGCAGGCTCCAGTGTTCCACATCGCCGGGGGCTATACGGTCGCGGAAGCTTTCTCCCTCGATTTTTATGTTGCGGTTTACTTTTTCGCTTACATTCACGGCATAGCTGTACAGCTTGCCTTCCTTTACAGCGTACAGTGTGAGGCGCCCCGATTCATAACCTTCGGGGAGGGTTACTTTCAGATGGTGGAAACCGGCCTTGGTGTGTATGCCTTCAACCGATACAAGCACACTGTCGGCGCCGAGAGTCATGTAAATATATGTATCTTCGGGCGCACCGTACAGCAGTTCGCCGGCATGTCCGTGGGCAAACTCCAGATTCCGTTCGGGCACAAACAGAGGTTCAGCCGCGCTCATTGTTCCCAGTTTTGTATTGTAAAGCGACACTTCGCTCTGACGGCTGTCGGCCAGGCGGCTGTCGGCTGTCCATACTTTCAGGGTATAGTCGCCCGAGGGGATGGCAGTCCAGTCCACACGGTAGTTGCCCAAAGCCGAGCCTTGGGCTATTTCCACATTATCGGTGGTGAGCTGCCAGCGAAGTTCCGGACGCATTTGGTTGCCGGAGGCATCATATACGGTGACAGGCAGGGCCAGCGAGTCGGCAGTGTCGAAGCGGTACCCTTCGATTACTATGTCGAGAGGCTTGCCGGTGGTGAATTGGGTTTGGCAGCTGCGTGTTTCGCCGTCGGCGGCGGTTATATTCACATTTGCCACGAAGCAGTTCAGGGCTGTCTGCGACAGCAGGCTGTCGGACAGCTCGATTGTAAAGTATCCGTCGGCACCGGTTTCAGCCGATACATAACCAAGAGTCTGTTGCGGCATGAACCAACGCAGGCGGCTGGCCGATTTGATTTCAGCCTGTACGCGGGCATCGGCCACGGGCATCATGCTGTAGGTTTCGGCACGGCCCTTGATGGTTACCCAGCCGCTGCGGGGGCAGTCGCGCATGGTCGAATCGATTTTTACGCTGAACTTTGGCAGCTTGAAGTCGCTGACCTCGAACGACGAGAATCCGATGTTGTTGTCATCGGCCACCGCTCTGAGCGAGAAATTGCCGCCCAGCATATTTTCGGGCAGGGCAAAACAGCCCGATGCGCGTCCGAAAGCGTCGGTCACTACAGCCGTGTCGGCCACAAACTCGGCATTGGCGTTATACAGCGATACCTTTACCGGCATGTCGGAGGCAATACCGGCATCATGTCGGCTGTGGTTTTTGCGGCTCACTGCTATGGCCCAGTTTACGCTGTCGCCGTGGTGATAGAGGGCGCGGTCGGTAAATATCAGGGCCGAATGTTCGTCGTTGTCGCTACTGATATAGTTGCGGTAGGGGTAAACACCCAGTCGGCCTCCGAAGTCAGATACTTTGTCGCGCAAGGTAAGCGACAGGTAGTTTGAACCGGATTTCAGCATACGCTGCGGCACCTTGAAACGCAGCGCGCCTTCGTCGTCGGTCTTGCCTGCTGCCGCGGGAGCCACGGGGTTGCGGGTGGATGAATTCTTGATATTCACTTTCACATTCTGTACCGGCATGCCGGTGGCGGCGTCGGCCACAATTACTGCGTTTTCGGTACAATTGTTGATAACGAACGGAGTCAGCGAACTTACAAGCACCGGCTGGAATGCGCTCAGCAGGTTCTCAGGTTTGTCGATAAACGAGCCTACGTAATAGTACACCTCTTTGTCGGGTGTAAAGCTGAAAGTGGCAGTGTTGCGGTATGGTACGTTTTCGTGGGCCTTCACCACAAAGCGGGCAACCTCCGTGCCGGGATTATTGCGGTTCGTATAGGCCTGATCCGAACTATCGGTGCCGCGTTTCACCACTATGCCGGCCCGGTCGCTGATATTGCCGTAGCTGACTTTGATTTCGAACGGGGTGCCTGGTATGGCTGTGGCCGGCGCCTCGAATTTAATCCATGGCTGCAGCAGCTGTTTCAGCCGGTTTTTAAGCGCGTTGTTGTTGAAATATTCCGGAAATTCGCTCAGCGAGCTGCGTATGAGCGCTATGGTTTCGGCGTTTACGTCGAAGTGGCTGAACTGATTGCAGTATTTCAGCAACAGCTGTCTGGCGGCTTCCTCGTCGCTGTATTGGTGGTAGAGAGCCTCGAGTTGTCGTGTCAGGGTGTCGTGGTCCCAGTGGCGGCGGTTAATCTGGCGGCAGAGCCAGTTGATGTGGCTGTAACTGCCTTTGGGACATAACGAAATTTCTTTTTCGATAATAGAATTTATAGCGAAATCCTCCTCGGCTGTGTTGCTGAAGTGCAGCAGGTCCAGAGCTTTTACGGCAGCGAAATCACGGACGGTAGGATAATACCTCAGTGCAATCCGGTCGGCGCTGATGAGTTTGCTGTAATCATCGAGCGGAGCTGGTTCGGAGCATGCCAGATTGTATGCTTCTGTAGCCAGTGAATTTATGCGGGCGGTAAACTGGCGTCCGTTCCAGCTGTCGACATCGGCAGGGTAGGGCTCGTCGGGTGTGTCGGTACGGTCGTATTTCCAGCGGTTGTTATTATATATGGCCCGGTAAGTCTGGGCTTCCATAAGCAGCAGAAGCGATTTTACAGCTCTGGAATTCTGCTTTTCGGCAAGAGTATGTATTTCGGCCGGCAAAAGGAATATAGAGTCGTTGTCGATTGCCAGAGTTGCAACTGTAATCTCGAGCATGGCAAGAGCTGCGTCGGGGCCTTTGTCGCCGGCTTGCTTCAGATGTTTCCGGGCATCGGAAATCACAGTCTGAGGGTATGCGAAGTCGGGCTGTGCGGTGGTGCTGTTCATCGTGCCGGAGCAAAACAACAGTACAATCAGGCTTAGAATGAGGTTTCGCATGTTTATAGGATTATTAAGTGGTTAATAAATCAAGGAAGTTAAGATACAGCTGGGGAAAGCCAATATCTCAACTTCCTTGACTATTAGACGGAATAAACTGTAAAAAGGTTTATTTATTCAGTGCGCAGCCTTTGCACTTCTCGCTGATTTCAGTGAAGAAGTCGTGGCCTTTGTCATCTACGAGGATGAATGCGGGGAAGTCTTCTACCTCAATCTTCCAAATAGCTTCCATGCCGAGTTCGGGATATTCGAGGAGTTCGACTTTCTTGATAGAGTCCTGAGCCAGTACTGCGGCAGGGCCGCCGATTGAACCCAGATAGAAGCCGCCGTGGCGCTGGCAGGCATCGGTTACCTGCTTGCTGCGGTTGCCCTTGGCAATCATAATCATAGAGCCGCCTGCTGCCTGGAACTGGTCGACATAGCTGTCCATACGGCCGGCGGTAGTGGGGCCGAACGAGCCGCTGGGCATGCCTGCCGGAGTTTTAGCCGGGCCTGCGTAGTAGATAGGATGGTCCTTGAGGTACTGGGGCATGGGCTCGCCTTTGTCGAGGCGTTCCTTGATTTTGGCGTGTGCGATGTCGCGGCCCACAATGATGGTGCCGTTGAGCGACAGGCGGGTCGATACCGGGTACTTGCTCAGTTCGGCCAGAATTTCGGGCATGGGGCGATTGAGGTCGATTTTTACAACGGTGCCTTCGCCCTGCTTGCGGTATTCTTCGGGTATGAGTTCACCGGGATTGCTGTCGAGTTTTTCAATCCACAGACCTTCGCGGTTGATTTTGGCTTTAACGTTGCGGTCAGCTGAACAGCTTACGCCCAGACCAACGGGGCAGCTTGCGCCGTGGCGGGGCAGACGTATCACGCGGATGTCGTGTGCGAAATATTTGCCGCCGAACTGAGCGCCGAGGCCAAGATTCTCGGCTTCTTTCTTGAGCTGTTCCTCAAGTTCGATGTCGCGGAAGGCGTGGCCGAGTTCGTTGCCCTTGGTGGGGAGCGAGTCGTAGTACTTCACCGAAGCCTTCTTGACAGTGGCCAGGTTCATTTCGGCCGAGGTGCCGCCGATTACGAAGGCGATGTGGTAGGGCGGGCATGCGGCTGTGCCCAGTGATTTCATTTTTTCAACCAGGAAGGGCAGCAGAGTCTTGGGATTGATTAGAGCCTTGGTTTCCTGATAGAGATATGTCTTGTTAGCCGAGCCGCCACCCTTGGCTACGAACAGGAAGTGGTATTCGTCGCCTTCAGCAGCGTGGAGGTCGATTTGTGCGGGCAGGTTGCAGCCGGTGTTCACTTCGTCGTACATGTTCAGCGGAGCGTTCTGGCTGTAGCGCAGGTTGTCGGTGGTATAGGTGAGATACACACCCTTCGAAAGGCGAGCTTCGTCGTCATCGCCGGTGTACACCCGCTGGCCTTTTTCGCCGTGTACAATGGCAGTGCCGGTGTCCTGGCAGAAGGGCAGCTGTCCTTTGGCGGAAACTTCGGCGTTGCGCAGCATGGTCAGAGCCACGAACTTGTCGTTCTCGCTGGCTTCAGGGTCCTGCAGAATCTTGGCTACCATGGCGTTGTGTTCGCGGCGCAGCATAAATGCGTTGTCGTGGGTGGCCTGGCGGGCCAGTACGGTCAGAGCCTCGGGGTCTACCACAAGAAACTCGTGGCCGCCCCAGTTTTCTACTTTTACATAGTCCGATGTCAGGTGATAGTACTCGGTGGTGTCGGGTCCGAGCGGAAACATCGGCTGGTATTCAAATGGTTTAGTTGCCATAATTATACGATTATACGGTATGATTGTTAGATGAGTTTTTTAGGTTTGGTGGCCTGGAACGATTTCAGATATGCGGGTACTGAATAAGCCAGGTCGAGAAAGTCGCGGCGGTTCCAGGCCAGGTCGGCCAGCGGCAGCATGTCTACAGCCACAGGCACCACCTCGGGCACGAATACAGCATTCGGTGCAGTGATGATCTGGCGGGCCTTGTCGCTGCCGTCGCCGAAGAACAGCACGGGGCGGCCTGTGGCGAGCAGGTCGGCGTAGCTGTTTTCGTCGAGAATCAGAGGCTGCGGTTCCAGCAGGGTATCGAGGGCGAAATCGTATGCTCCGGTGAACACCTCCATGCGTCGGGCATCGATCATCGGCACAAAAATCGCCTCAGGGTCGATGTCGAGAGTCGAGAACATTACCCTGGTGGCAAGCAGCTTCAGGGTGCTGATGCCTATAAGTGGAATATCGAGGGCGTAGGCCAGCCCTTTAGCCTCGCTGAGGCCTATGCGCAGGCCTGTATAGCTGCCGGGACCCATGCTCACGGCCACGGCGTCGAGTTTCAGCTCGTGGTCGGCTGCGTGGTCAAGACAGCCTTTGATGAAGTCGCTCAGCAGGGCGGCGTGGTTGCGGGCCTCGAATTCCTCGAAGTGTTTCAGTACCATGCCTTCGGCTGTGAGAGCCGCCGAGCAGACCGTTGTTGAAGTTTCTATGTTGAGAATTACTGCCATAATAAATGCAAAGTTACAATTTAAGACTCACATAAACCAATGTGCAAAGCGATTTTTTTTTGATTTTTTTGTTAAAAAGCACTCAAAATCCGCCGAAGTTCTTTATCTTTGCAATTGAAGAGCCGCACGGAGCGGCTGTGAACTTTAACGAAACAAACTCTCATATATGCTATTGTCAATGACCGGCTTCGGAAAAGCTGTAGCTGAAGTCGGCAATAAAAAAATTACAGCAGAAGTAAAGTCGCTGAATTCCAAACAGCTCGACCTGGCAGTTCGTGTGCCGTCGGTATTCCGCCATCTTGAACTTGATTTGCGCCAGCATGTGGGTCATATACTTCAGCGAGGAAAAGCCGACATGCAGCTCACTGTGGAGAACCTTGGCAACGAAACCACCACTCATCTCAACATCGAGGCGATGAAGATGTACAAAAGCCAGTTTATCGAGGCGTCGGTGGAACTCGGTATTCCCGAGCCGACCGACTGGTATTCGGTGCTGCTGCGCTTCTCCGACTCGCTCAAGGCCGATAGTGACAGCGCCGAGGCTACTGACGAGGAAGCGGCAGCAATGCTGCGCGTGGGCGTCGAGGCCACCGAGGCTCTGATGGAGTACCGCCGTGCCGAAGGCCGCAAACTCGAGGATTTCTTTGCCGAACGAATCAGCCGCATTTCGGAACTACTCGGGCAGATTGAGCCTTTCGAGAATGAGCGCGTAGAGAAAGTGCGCGTTCGCCTCGAGGAGGCGTTGGCCAAGATTCCGGCGGTAGAGGTCGACAAAGGACGTCTGGAGCAGGAAATGATTTTCTACATCGAGAAACTCGATGTCAACGAAGAGAAACAGCGTCTGGCCCAGCATCTGAGCTATTTTATCGAAACCATGAACACAGCCTCTCCGGGCCAGGGTAAGAAACTCGGCTTTATATCGCAGGAAATGGGCCGCGAGATAAACACACTCGGTTCCAAATCGAACCACGCACAGATGCAGCGCATAGTGGTGATGATGAAAGACGAACTCGAACAAATAAAAGAACAGGTACTCAACGTATTATAATATGGAAGGCAAAATCATAGTAATCTCGGCGCCATCGGGCTGCGGCAAGTCGACAATCATAGGCCGTTTGTTCGACGGGGGCGACCTCAACATGCGCTTTTCAGTTTCAGCCACCAACCGCCAGCCACGTCAGGGTGAGGAAAACGGTGTGCATTACCACTTTTTGTCGACTGCCGAATTTCGCGATGCCGTAGCTGCCGGCAAGTTCATAGAGTGGGAGGAAGTGTATCCGGGCCGTTATTACGGCACCCTGCGCAGCGAAATCGACAACGCCATTGCTCGCGGCGAGAACGTGATACTCGATATTGATGTCAACGGTGGCATCAATGTAAAGAAACTCTACGGCGACCGTGCCTTCACTCTGTTTGTGCAACCGCCGAGCATCGACGAACTGCGCCGCCGCCTCGAAGGTCGCGGCACCGACTCTCCTGAGGTCATCGACCAGAGAGTGGACCGTGCCGGCTACGAGATTTCGCAGGCTCCGCAGTTCGACTGTGTGGTGGTGAACGACAATCTCGACAAAGCCGTGGCCGAGGCTCACGACATCATAGCAAAAGCAATAGGCTGATGGACGACGAAGCAAAGGAATGTATCGGCATATTCGGCGGCTCGTTCAACCCTGTGCACAACGGCCATCTGATGCTGGCCTCGTATCTGGCTCAGTGGGGCTACGTCGACGAGGTATGGCTGACATTGTCGCCGCGCAATCCTCTTAAAGACCCATCGCGTCTGTTGCCCGATATGAAGCGCCTGCAGATGCTCAACATAGCCCTGAAAGGTGCTACACGACTCGACATCTGCGATATAGAACTGTCGATGCCGAGGCCAAGCTATACTATCGACACTCTCGATCTGCTCAGCCGGCGATACCCGCGCAAGCAGTTCAAGCTGGTGATTGGCAGCGACAACTGGCAGACCTTCGACCAATGGCGCGACTATCAGCGCATACTCGACGAATACGGCGTGATTGTGTACCCGCGCCCCGGATTTCCGATCGAGAACCCTAATGCCGACGGCATAGAGGTGGTCGAGGCTCCGATGGTGAACATTTCGAGTACATTCGTGCGCGATGCCATAGCCCGAGGCAAAGACCTGAGTTTCTTCGTGCCTCCGGCAGTTTGCAAATACATCCGTGAAAACGGCTTATACCAGATTAAGAGCTTGTTTAAAAACTAATGTTAGCGACCGGGTTACATATTTTAAAATATATTTTATGAGTTTAAAATATTCAAAAAGATACCACCCTACGGCCCCTCTTGGGCGCTTTTGTGATTGTTCTTCGGTCGAGTGGTTACGGCCACACTCCATTATCTCAATCCCAAAATCACTCAAATATTGACCGCCCAGGCGTTAACATCAGTTATTAAACAAACTCTAAGAAATGACACCCAATTCACTGGCTTTCATAGCCCTCTGCAACGAATATTGCTCCGCGGTGGAACACGCCCGCGAAAGCGGCCACGATGACTTTGTCGACTCCATGCTGCGTCTGCTGCCGCGCCTGTACATCACAGCCTCCGACCTTACGGCCGACATCAGCGAGCCCGACGCCTACATAGCCGAGGCCCTCGATGAAGACTACTACGAGTCGGTGCGTCGCGCCATGGAAGAGGTGCTGGGCGAGGACGATGCCTACCTTGAGGTATTCGAGGAGGACATGAAATACTCAGACACCCCTATCGCCGCCAGCGTGGCCGAGGGGCTCGCCGACATTTTTCAAGTGCTGTACAACTTTATCGACACCGTGCGCGACGCGCCCGACGACCTTGCGTCCGAGGCTCTTGCAGCAGTGAAGGAAGACTTCGGCTCATATTGGAGCAAGCCACTGTGCAACGTGCTGCGAGCCCTCAACAATATAAAATACTGAGAGCAATTTAACATTTAACATTCCACAATTTAACATTAATATGACTCCTCTTACCCGCGACCTCTGCGACTTTCTCGATGCCAGCCCATGTAACTTTCTGGCTGTGCGCAATCTGGCCGAACGCCTCGAAGGCGAAGGCTTTGTATGCCTCGACTTCCGTAACCGCGACGCCCTGGAAACAGGCGGCAAGTACTACTATACCGTAAACGGTTCGGCCCTGATTGCCTTCATAGTAGGCGAGGGCGATGCCTCCGAGGGTTTTAAAATTATATCGGCACATTCCGATTCGCCCGGTTTCCGCATAAAACCGCACGCCGAAATGATGTGCCCCGGACGCATACTCAAGCTCAACACCGAGGTGTACGGCGGCCCGATACTCTACACCTGGTTCGACCGTCCGCTGTCGATTTCCGGCAGGGTGATACTGCGCAACGACGCCGATCCCCTGCGACCCGAAATCATTACGATGAAAATCGACCGTCCCCTCCTGACCATACCCCATCTGGCAATACATTTCAACCGCCAGGTCAACGAGGGCAATCCGCTGTCGAAGCAAAAAGACATGCTGCCGGTACTGGCTAAAATCACTGCCGACATGGAGGCCGACAACTTTTTGCTGAAACTCATAGCCGACGAATGCGGCTGCGACATCAGCGACATTCTCGACTTTGACCTCACTCTCTACGATACTACAAAGGCATGCACCTTCGGTGCCGACAACGAATTTATAAGCTCCGGACGGCTCGACGACCTCAGCATGGTTCATGCCGGACTGACCGCACTGCTTGCTACTGACCCCGCCGGAAGCCGTACACGCGTACTGGCTATATTCGACAACGAGGAAACCGGCTCGGGTACAAAGCAGGGTGCGGCCTCGCCGATACTCGACATGGTACTGCGCCGTGTGGTCGAAGCCAAGGGAGGCGACGAAATATCGTATCAGCAGGCGGTGGCAAATTCCTTTATGGTGTCGGCCGACAACGCCCATGCAGTGCATCCCAACTACGTGGAGAAGCAGGACCCAACCAACCATCCGGCTCTGGGCGACGGCCCCGTGATAAAAATCAATGCCAACTGCAAATACATGACCGATGCCGACTCTGCAGCCGTGTTCCGCGCTATCTGCGAGCGAGCCGGAGTGCCGGTGCAGTATTTTGTCAATCACAGCGATGTTGCCGGCGGTTCGACCCTTGGCAACATACTTACTTCGCAGATACCGCTGCGCGGTGTCGACATGGGCGCTGCCATGTGGGCTATGCACTCGGTGCGCGAAACCGCCTCAGTGGCCGACCACGCTTACATAGTCGATGCGTTTACTGAATTTTACAATATCTGATAACGACCCCTAATTTTTGAATTATGAAAAAGATTATTATTTCGCTGCTGATGGTATTGGCGGCAGTGTTCTGTCTGCAAGCCGGCACGCTCGGTGATGCGTTCACTAAAATACGCCCGAACGCAGCTATGGTTCAGGATGCTACCGCCGAAGACCTTAAATCCGATGGCCTCACAGCCGCTTCGGTAGCCATGCTCGATGCCTCAGCCATGGAGAAGGCTCTCGCAGCAGTTCCTGCCGACCTTAAGCCTATTATTGATGTGGTCGATGAAGGCAATACAATAAAGGCCTACATGGTAGAGGACGGAAACGACTCTGAGGTGCTGATGTTGATTGCCGGTGTAGCCCAGAATATAGCTATTTACGCACAGGGGCCTGCAGAGGCGGTTGCGAAAATGCTCCCGCAATAATCTCGACAACAGAGAGTAGCGACGGCGTCCGGCCGTTGTTCGCGGACAAAGGTGTTAAACGATATAATACCCTTGCTTGTGAACGACAGCCGGACGCCGTCGCTACGTACATGCTTATAATCCCATAGCTGAATGTCAGGCGTATTAAATTCGGTAAAAATGATACAAGTTACCAACTTATCGGTAAGTCGGTCGTCGTGTAAATTCGGTAATTTTGCATCATCAAAAGAAATAACTTAAAAACAAATTGATATGTTAGGCAATTTCACTTTTCACAATCCCACGAAACTATATTTTGGGGAAAACTCATTGGAGAATTTGAGTAAAGAACTGGGCAAGTATGGAGAAAAAGTAATGCTGGTGTACGGCGGCGGTTCCATCCGCAAGAACGGCATTTACGATGCGGTACTGGCAGAGCTGCGCAAGGCGGGCAAACAGACGGTCGAACTGTCGGGCGTCATGCCCAATCCCACCATCGAAAAGGTGATGGAGGGCGTGGCACTTGCAAGGAAAGAGGCGGTGGATTTTATCCTTGCCGTCGGCGGCGGTTCCGTCTGTGACTATTGCAAGGCGGTAGCCGGTTCTACCTACTGCGAGCAAGACCCGTGGGAGTATTATTTCAATAACTTCGGGGAAATGACCTGCCGGTGGATTCCGGTCGGCTGCGTGCTCACGATGGCTGGAACGGGTTCGGAAATGGACAGTTGTTCCGTCATTTCCAAGCACAGCGAAAATCGGAAGAAGTTCTATTATTTCCGCAATCCCGATTTCTCCATTCTCAACCCCGCTTACACCTATACCGTTCCCAAACATCATACGGTGGCCGGTATTTACGACATCATGTCGCACATTCTGGAACAATACCTTTCGGGAACGGATGACAATACGAGCGATTACATTGCCGAAGGGCTGATGCGCTCCCTCGTTGTCAGCTCCCGGAAAGTGCTCGGCAATCCGGAGGATTACGAAGCACGCAGCAACATCATGTGGACTGCGACATGGGCTTTGAACGGGCTTCTCGCCTGCGGTAAACCCACCGACTGGATGGTACACATGCTGGGACAGGCCGTTGCCGCCTATACCGACGCCACCCACGGGCATACGCTCTCGGCTGTCAGCGGGGCTTATTACCGTCTGCTCATCGGGCGTTCCGAAGAGGCGGTGAAGAAATTCCGCAGGCTGGCAACCGCCGTGTGGGATATTGTTCCGGCCGGAAAGACGGACAAGGAAATAGCGCTGGAAGGACTCGCAAGTATGGAGGCATGGATGCGGGAACTGGGATTGGCGATGGACATCACGGCTTGCGGTGCCGATGCGTCGCAGCTCGAAGGGATGGCAGATGCGTGCCCCATCAACGAAAGCGGTTATGTCATCCTCACCCGTGAGGATGTAATCGAAGTGTTACGTCAAAGTCTTTAATAACATTTGTCGGGTCCGTGCCATCGTTCCCACTGGCGGCGGTTGAGTTTGTCTTCCTGTGCATTGCTGCAAGGCTGCCAGAAGCGGAAGCCTTCGAGCTTGTCGGGCATGAACTGCTGTCGTACGAAATTACCCGGATAGTCGTGGGCGTACTTGTAGTTCTTGCCGTAGCCCAAATTTTTCATAAGCGAGGTGGGAGCGTTGCGAATATGCAGCGGCACGGGCAGATTGCCGCTGCGCTCCACCTCCTGCAAGGCGTTGTTTATGGCCATATAGGCTGAATTCGATTTTTCGCTTGTTGCAAGGTAAATGGTACATTCAGCCAGCGGAATGCGCCCCTCGGGCATACCTATTTTGCTGATGGTGTCGAAGGTGGCGTTGGCCAGCAGCAGGGCGTTGGGGTTGGCCAGTCCGATATCTTCGGCTGCAACTATTACAAGGCGGCGCGCAATGAACTCGGGGTCTTCGCCTCCGGCTATCATGCGTGCCAGCCAGTAGATGGCGGCGTCGGGGTCGCTGCCGCGTATGCTTTTGATGAAGGCCGAGATTATGTCGTAGTGCATCTCGCCGTTCTTGTCGTAGGCCTGCGGATTGAGCTGCAGCGACTCGGTTACGGTGCGGTCGTTGATTGTCAGCGGCTCGCCGGCCGGTGTAGACTGGTACAGCAGGTCGAGTATGTTCAGCAGTTTGCGGGCATCGCCTCCGCTGTAGCGGAACAGAGCAGTAGTTTCCTCGATATGCGTGTCCATTGATTGCAGTATGCTGTCGTTCTGCATGGCCCGGTCGAGCAGGGTCTGCAGTTCGTCGGCTTCGAGCGGTCGGAGTGTATATACCTGAGCGCGCGACAACAGAGGTCGGATAACCTCGAACGACGGGTTCTCGGTGGTGGCGCCAATCAGCGTTACAGTACCGTCTTCGACAGCTCCGAGCAGGCTGTCCTGCTGTGATTTGCTGAATCGGTGTATTTCATCGATAAACAGTATGGGGCGCCCTTTGCCGAACATGCTGCGGGATTCGGCGCGACATTGCTCTATTACTTCGCGTACTTCTTTGACTCCGCTGCTTACAGCCGAGAGGGTAAAGAATCTGACCTCGGCGGTGTTGGCGATTATGCGGGCCAGTGTGGTCTTGCCTACGCCCGGAGGACCCCACAGGATAAAGGAATTTATGCGTCGCGACTCAATCATGCGGCGCAGCACGGCACCGGGCCCTACGAGGTGGGTCTGGCCTATGTAGTCATCAAGAGTCTGAGGTCTGAGCCGTTCGGCCAGTGGCTGGATGTTGTTCATATATATTGAGAACAGCCCCGGGGGAAAACCCGGGGCTGCCGTTATAGTAAGGGAAAATAATCGATTACTGAGCCAGGTTCTCCTGGATTTCTGTATACTTGCGGTAGAGTTCAGCCATTTCGGTTGCCTTGTCCATGTCCTTGAGGTCGCGGTAGTACTTGTTGAGGGTGTAGTAGCACTCGCGGTACATGTTCAGGGCGCTTGCCTTTTCGAGGTTGGCGGGATCGGCGTTGAGCAGTTCAAGCATCTTGTCGTAAGCGGCGAGGGTTGCATCATCGACAACGTCGTTGTTACCTATACGGTGGAGGTGAGCTATACGCTGGTACAGTAAGGGCACAGGTTCGGCGGTGGCTGTAACCTTGGCCATTAATTCGAGCCCCTTGTCGGCAGCGGTGCGGGCTTCGGCGGCTTTGCCTTCCTTTTGGTAGCCGACAGCTACGTTCAGATAGTAGCCGGCAGCGATAAAGTAGTCGCTTGCCGAGGGTTCTTTCAGAAGGCTGAGGAATTTAGCGTAAGCATCGGCTGCCGCGGGGTAGTTCTTGGCGTTGGTGAGTGCGATGGAGTACTGGTCCCAGAGAGCGGGTTCTTCAGGCAGTTTCTGCACTGCTGCTGCAAGTACTTCGATTGCGGTAGAGTCGGCGCCGTTCTTGTTGAGAGCTTCGGCATACTTGGCGTAGTCGTTGGCGTTGAAGTCACCGCCTGGGTTCTTGGCGAAGAACTGTTCGGCGGCTTTTATGGCGTTGTCCCACTGCTCCATGCCCGAGTAGTTGAGCATGCGCAGACGCTGCATCATAAAGTTGTCGGGCTGGGTGGCGAGGAGCTTGTCGGCTACTTCCAGCGATTCGGGGTATTTGTTGCCGAAGTACAGCAGCACCGAGTAGCGGGCCTCGTCCTGAGGGAAGTGGTTGGGGTTCTTAATGTACTGTCCATACTGCTCGGCGGCTTTGTCCCAGTAATTGGCGTCGTAGTATTTTTCAGCGAGTTCGCGCTGACCCAGTGCCGAGTTGGGCTGCTTCTGCAGGAATTCCTGGAGTTTCTGGATTGAGAACTCGGGGTTCACGCCAAAGTAACTGTGAGCGTAGTTCACGTAGCCTTCGGGGTTTTCGGGGTCGGCGGTGATGGCCTGCTCGTACATGGCGGCAGCTTCGCCGAACTTCTGCTGGTCGAGGAGCATGTCGCCTTCGAGAATGAACACCGATGGTTCGCTGAATTTGGAGTCTTTGTTGGCTTTGTCGAGGTACTTGCGTACATCTGATGCGTATGCCACAGGGTCGGCCTTATAGTATGCGCGGGCTATGTCTACAGTCACCTCGTGGTTCTTTTTACCCAGCTTGAGGGCCTGCTTGAAATTGTCTTCGGCTGCTTTCTTGTTGCCGTTGCGCAGTTCGAGCGCACCGAGGCCTACGTAGTTATAGGGGCAGTCGGGGTCGGCCTGGATACCTTTGTCGAAGTTAGCTTTGGCTTCGGCGTTGTTTTTCTGAGCTACTGCTACCTGGCCGAGGTAGTAATAGGCTTTTGCCTTGTCGGTCTGGGCGTCGTTGATAGTGCGGTTAAGAATTTCTTTGGCGTTGCTGTACTGGCCTGCCTTGTAGTAATCGATACCATCGATGTAGCCTTGGCTCTGGGCTGCTGCACTGAGGCCGCCGGCAACTAAGAGTGAAAGGATAAGTTTGAATTTCATATTCTATTATTTGGTTTTGTTATTTGCACTGATTGGATTTACGGTAGTACCGCGGCTGCGTAATTACGCAGTCCTTGGATAATTAAACGCTGTGTATGGTGTTTTATTGCCTTAGTTAAGCTCTACGATGCGTGCTTTGATGCGTGCGGGCATTATGCCGGTGAGCGAAATTATTTTCTGGCCGTCCCATCCGGTGACATAGCTGTAGAAGCCACCGCCGAGCGAGCCGCCGACAGCTGTGGTACACATGTATATTTTGCGGGTGAAGGGGTATCGGCCGTCGTATATGTACTGCTGATAGGGCTTGTAGGCGTCCATTTCGTCGTCGCGGCGTATGTTCAGCACTTTGATTGCCGTGTTGAACTGCGGAGCCTCAATCTGGTCATCGCTTTTGGCCTGGGCAGCCAGGTCGGCTGTCATAGCCTTGCGCTCCGAGTCGGGCAGGTCGGCGCGTGCCATGTCGGTGGTGAGCCAGCTTACTCCCACTATGCCGAGGCCGTTTTTGTCGTTTTCAACGGCGCGGAACACTTCGGGTACGCTGCCTTTGGCGTAAACTCGGGCTCCGAATTTGCTGCCGTCGAGTACCTGGTCCTGCATATATTGTACGGTGCTGGAGCCGCCGTGGTCGAAGTACACGTTGATTTTGCCGAGGCCGTCGGCGGGCCAGAGTTCGTTCCACAGGCTGTCGCGGCCGGCCAGGACTGAAGCCACCTCGTTGGTGGTAAGCAGGTTTATGGGGTTGTTGCGGTTTACAATCAGGGCCACTGCGTCGACAGCAATCTGCATCTGCCGTGCCGATGGTTTTTCTTTTTTCAGGTGCTTCATCTCGGCCTCGGTGAGTTCGCGCGAGATTACGGCTGTGGCGGTTTTGAATTCAAGCAGCGAGTCGAGTACCTCCGACTGTGGCAGGTAGCGGCACAGGATGTGCGACTGCGGGTAAACATACTCGTAGACATCGATTTCCTGTTCAAGAACGTTCTGAAAACTCTCGTCGCACACCATTGTCATGGTGCCAGATGTCGAGGTTGTCGACGATTTTTTGTCGCACGAGCTAAGTCCAAAGACTGCAGCCAGCATAGCCGCCGCGGTCAGATATTTGGTAATCTGCATTGTTGTTGGTTTCAAATCGGATGTCGGATAATAGGCCGGCAATTATGAGTAATAGTCGATTCCTTTGTACTGGCGGTATCCGCGGAAGATGCCGTATATGACCAGCACCACTCCTACTATGTAGCGGCACCAGGCCCAGTCGCTGCTCCAGTTGAATGCGTTGATAAGCAGCAGTATGCCCATGCCTACATAGAGTATAATCATAAACGCGCCGAAGATGGCCCGGATAAGTTTGTGGGGCTGAGCGGACGGTCGGTCGTTGGCGTGTACTCGCTCGCGGTATTCCTCGAAGCTTTCGCTCTGGAGGGGCTGTTTGTCTTCTGACTTCATTGCTGTAAGTATTTTATGTTGAAAATCAATATATCGGACTGACATACAGTGGCGTCGGCCACGAGGCCTGTGTCTGTGCGTTGCCCTTTATATGATTTACCATCCATGACGTGCGGAATGTTCGCCTGTCTTTGGCTGTAAAGTTAGTGAAACTTACTCAAATAAGCCATAAGTCCAGTGCTAAATTTATTAAAAATTTCAAATAAAGCGAACTTGGCTTATACGCGCCCCCAGCAGCCAGTCGGAGGTGGCCATGCGGCGTTTGCCGGTGGGTTGCAGTTCGAGTATTTCCAGACGTCCTTTGCCGCAGTCGACGTACATGCGCCGGTCTTCGATGCTGACTTTGCCGGCAGTGGTGCCTGTGCGGTCTTCGTCGGCTACGCGGGTGGCGAATATTTTGATGTCTGTGGCGGGGTTCGAGTCGGTTTCCATGGTGGTCCAGGCGCCGGGATAGGGCGAGAGTCCGCGCACGTGGTTGTGTAGTTCGCGGGCGCTGCGGTTCCAGTCCAGACGGCAGTCGTCCTTGAATATCTTAGGCGCGTCGCAGGCCTCTGCAGCTTCAGCCATAAGTTGCTGTGGCATAGGCTTGAGGTCGCCGGCCAGAATGTGGGCCAGAGTGTCGAGGGTGAGTTCGGCGCCGAGCATCATCAGGCGGTCGTGGACGCTGCCCACGTTTTCGTCGGGCCCGATTTCAATGGCGCGGCGGTCGATTACGTCGCCGGTATCGATTTCGTGTTTGAGAAAGAAGGTGGTGACGCCGGTGTGGGTGTCGCCGTTCATAATGGCGCGATTTATAGGTGCGGCGCCACGATATCGGGGCAGCAGCGAGCCGTGGAGGTTGAATGTGCCCAGCGGTGGCATGGTCCATACCATTTCGGGCAGCATGCGAAAGGCGATGACTATGAAAAGGTCGGCGTTGAGGTTGCGGAGTTCCTCCACAAATGCCGGGTCTTTGAGTTTCGGGGGCTGCATGAGGTGCAGGCCGTGTTCGAGGGCGAACTGCTTTACCGGCGACTGCAGCATTTTGTGCCCGCGTCCGGCGGGTTTGTCGGGCATGGTCACCACACCTACCACGTTGTAGCCCTCGGCTACTATGCGGCTAAGGCTTTCTACAGCGAAGTCGGGGGTGCCTAAAAATACTATTCGTAAGTCTTCTTTGGTCATAAATTACTTTGTCGGGTTATTGAGTGCGGCTGCCTCGAGTTCGGTCCAGAGCCGTTCGGCGGGCACGGGGGCCTCGAGTTCGATGAGTTGCTTCGATACCGGATGCACGAAACTGATGCGCCGCGCCAGCAGCGAAATCGAGCCGTCGGGGTTTGAGCGTTTGTCGCCGTATTTGAGGTCGCCACGGATGGTGCTGCCTATGGCGCTGAGCTGTACGCGAATCTGATGCTTGCGGCCTGTAAGCAGCTGCACCTCTACCAGGGTAAAGCGTTCGCCGGTGGCCAGGGTGCGATAGCGCAGGCGTGCTTCTTTGGAGTCGGGCACCTGATGGTTGTGTGCGGTCGACTTGTTGGTTTTCTCCACTGTTGTAATCCAATGGTGCAGTTCGCCCTGCTGCGGCTGCGGAGCCTTGCGGGTGAGTGCCCAGTAAGTTTTGTGAACCTCGCCTTTTCGGAACATCTCGTTCATGCGCGACAGGGCTTTGGAGGTCTTGGCGAAAACTACCAGGCCGCCAACAGGGCGGTCAAGGCGGTGTACCACGCCCAGGAACACATTGCCCGGTTTGGCGTCGCGCTCCTTTATAAGGCGTTTGAGCGACTCGGCCAGTGGTTCGTCGCCGGTTTTGTCGCCCTGCACTATTTCGCCTGGGGCTTTGTTGACAATAAGCAGGTGGTTGTCTTCGTATATAATGTCCATATATTTGAAAAATAGAGGGTTTGCGGAGCCTTATTTTAGTAGACAATTCATGTCAGAAATCTCACACGGAGTATACAGAGAATACTGAGTCTTTATGTTAATGCTTTTACAGTCAATCTTTTGCCGGTCAGCATTATTTTTTCTCTGTGTTCTCTGTGTACTCTGAGTGAGATTTCTTCAGTTATGCGAAACCCTCTAAAGGTATATGATTTACAATCAGATTCCGAGGTCTTTCTTCAGGAGCTTAATTTTCTCGGCTGCAGCTTTTTCGGCGGCCTCAAAGTCTTCCTTGGCGGCCATGTGGCCCTTAACCTCCATGTAGAACTTGATTTTGGGCTCGGTGCCTGACGGACGTACCGACACCTTCGAACCGTCTTCGGTGAAGTACTGCAGCACGTTGCTGGTGGTGGGGAAGTCCATTTTTGTAACTTTGCCTGTGGCAATTTCGGTGCAGTTGAGGTCGGCATAGTCCTTTACGAGTGTAACGGGGCTGCCGCCGAGCTGTTTGGGCGGGTTGGCACGGAATTCCTTCATCATCTTCTGGATTTCTTCGGCGCCTTCCTTGCCGGTACGGACAACCGACACGCCCACTTCGTGGCTGTAGCCGTTCTTTACGTAGATGTCCTGAAGCATTTCCAGGAAGTTCATACCGTTGTCCTTGGCCCATGCAGCGATTTCGGCCATGAGCGAGATTGCCGAAACTGAGTCTTTGTCGCGTACGAAGTCTTCAGCCAGGAAGCCGTAGCTTTCCTCGCCGCCGCCCAGATAGCGTTCGGTGCCTTCGAGGTCGCGGATTACACTGGCAATCCATTTGAAGCCGGTGTAGCAGTCGTACATCTTTACGTTGTAGTTTTCGGCGATTGTCTTGATTGTTTCGGTGGTAACGATGGTCTTGACCACGTATTCGTTGCCTTTGAGTTTGCCCATCTCGCGGTTGCGTCGCATTATATAGTTGAGCAGAATCATTACAATCTGGTTGCCGTTGAGGAGTCGGTAGTTGCCGCTGCGGTCGCGAACCACGCAGCCGATACGGTCAGCATCGGGGTCCGATGCGAATACAACGTCGGCATCGGTTTCGCGGGCGCGTTCGATGGCCATGGCCATGGCCGAGGGGACTTCGGGGTTAGGCGACTCCACGGTCGAGAAGTTGCCGTCGGGGATATCCTGTTCAGGCACATGGATTATATTGGTGAAGCCGTAGTTGCGCAGCGAGTCGGGCACAAGTTCCACACCGGTGCCGTGTATGGGGGTGTACACAATCTTGAGGTCGGCGTGGCGCTTGATTACCTCGGGATCGAGGCTGAGGCCTTTGATTTCCTTGAGGAAGGCGTCGTCGACTTCTTTGCCTATAATCTGAATCTTGTCGGGGTTGCCCCGGAATTTAATCTGGTCGACGTCGGTGATACGGTTTACGTTGTCGATGATGTTTACGTCGTGTGGGGCAATGATCTGAGCGCCGTCGGCCCAGTATGCCTTGTATCCGTTGTATTCCTTGGGGTTGTGAGATGCGGTGATGTTGACGCCGCTCTGGCATCCGAAGTAGCGGATGGCGTACGACAGTTCGGGAGTGGGGCGGAAGCTGTCGAAGAGATAAACCTTTATGCCGTTGGCCGAGAATATGTTGGCTACGATTTCGGCGAACTTGCGCGAGTTGTTGCGCACGTCGTGACCTACTGCCACGCTGATTTCGGGCAGGTCTTTGAATGCTTCCTTCAGGTAGTTGGCCAGGCCCTGGGTGGCTGCGCCTACGGTGTAGATGTTCATGCGGTTGGTGCCGGCGCCCATGATTCCGCGCAGGCCGCCGGTGCCGAATTCGAGGTCGCGGTAAAACGACTCGATAAGTTCGGTTTTGTCATCGGCGTCGAGCATACGCTGTACTTCGGCGCGGGTTTCTTCGTCATATCCGGGGCGGAGCCACAGCTTCGCCTTCTCTGTCACCTGCTCAAGGAGTTGTTTGTCTTGGTTCTGTTCCATGATGGGTTTTATGTTAAGTAAGTCTTAAAAATTGATACGCCTAAATGTACATCAGCAAGTCGTGCTGTGCTTGATATCATCTCCTGAGGATATAAATTAATTTTCACGACTTATTAGTAGTGTTTTTACAAAGATATGGAATTACTTGTGATTATACAAGTTGCTAATCTTAAAAGTTCTGATTTTGGAATAGTTTAACCAAATATCAGTATCTGTAACATGAGCATCACCGGGGCTGCGAACAGCAGCGAGTCGATGCGGTCGAGTATTCCGCCGTGGCCCGGAATGAGGTGGCCGGAGTCTTTTACTCCCAGAGTGCGTTTGATAAGCGATTCGAAGAGATCGCCCCAGGTGGCTGCCACGCTTATGGCCGCGCCTGTGAGGGCCCAGGCTGCGGCGTACAGGCCTTCGGACATATCCGGAGTGTTGCCGCTGCTATAAGAAAGTAGGGCGAAGACCACGCCGGCAATGATGCTGAAAGCCATGCCTCCCCAGAAGCCTTCCCACGATTTTTTTGGCGATAGGCGTTCGAACAGGCGGCGTTTGCCGCAGAGCGACCCCACGCAGTAGGCGCCGGTATCGTTGAGCCATATCATCACAAACAGCATCAGCGGTACCTGCCGACCAAGGCCGGGAGTATCGCCAAGTACGGCCATGCAGCCCAGCGGCACAGCTATATATATCCAGCCCATAGCGCTGTAGGCGAAACGCTGCAGCGCACCCGGGCGCTTGTCGTAAAGTGTCAGCAGAAAGCGCATTGCTATAGCAAGGATACCGATAATTGAAATGGCTGCCAGCGCGGAGGTTATTATTATTGTGTATGAACTTTTGCTCACACCCCATCCGTTTAAAAGTATAAATGGCGATACTGTGATTGCAAAGCAGCCGGCCGTACCCAGTACGGTCATACATTTGTTAAGGAATTCTGTGACATTCTGCGCTTTGCCGCAGCAAAGGTTCTGTAGCTCTATGCCTGCAAGCACAGCAAACAGCAGGCCCAGCATATATATGCCATTGGAGTCGATAAGTATTGCGGCAAGAATCACGGCCACATATACTGTACCCGCCAGGGTGCGGGTTATAAGGTTTTTCATCTATATTTATGTTTTTTGCAAAGATAATAATTTTTTTTGATATGTTACAAAAAAACAGAGCCGCAAAGGTTGCGGCTCTGTTGTATAAAGTAATGTGGAATTTATTTCACTGCCACGCGACGGCTGAGAGTGCCGTTGACGTTGAGGATGTAGATGCCGGGCTGAAGGTTTTCGCCGCAGATTTCGGCTGTGTCGCCATTTACATCGGAGGTGATTACCGGGCGTCCGTTAAGGTCGTAGACCACAGCCTTGACCGATGATGCGCCGGGTGCTACTACCTGCCAGTTGTTGCCTTCGGCGGTGATGATTATGTCGGCGGGGTTGAGGGTTACGTCGCTTACGCCGGTTCCGATTTTTACGGCCATCTTAACACCTTCGATAGCGTTGATTTTGCCTACACCCCAGCGTATTTTATTTTTGGGATCGTTGGGGTCGGTCGAGGTATGTTCTATGATATAGCGGATATCAGCCGGTTTGAGGTCGTCGTTTGCCTGAAGCCAGAGAGCGCCGATACCTGCCGCAATGGGCGACGACATGGAGGTACCCTGCATGACCTGATAGTAGTGGGTTTTGCCCTGAGCTGTGGTGCTTGCGGCAACATGGCCCATGCCTAAGCCGTTGGCGGAATAATATGCCGAGGAAATCGAGCTGATGATGCCGGCGCCGGGGGCGCATACCAAAGGCAGTGTGCGACCGTCGGCCAGAGGTCCGTACGACGAGAAAGGCGAAATCTTGCCTGAGCCGAAATCACTGCCGGGATAGCCGGTTACATAGCCGTTAAGGTTGGCCCATTTGTTGCGGGTGTTCCACGAACCTACGCATATCATGTTGTCGCCGCAGGCGAGGCTGCTGATCGACATATCGGCGTTGCCGCTGGTCCAGCCATTTACGCCCATATCGGAGAGCGCTATTCTTATGGGAACGCTTGAATCGAGGGTATAGTTCACCAAGTCAAAACTCTGGCCTTCCTCACCGCTTATTTCAATGCCGAACACATAGCGCTGGCTGCCGTTGCCCGAGGCAATGGATGTGTTCATTGTTATGTTTGTCTGGCAACGCGAGTTGGGTAAAATAAATTTCTGGACAATATTTATTGTCGAGCGGTAGCCGAATGTCAGGTCGAAAGCCTCGTCGGTGATGTAGCCGGGTAATTTGTTGCTCGTGCCTGCCAGAGTGATATCTGTGTTTGTTGACCCGGGCAGGTCGTAGCTGAATATTTCTTTTTTAGCAGTGCGGTCATAAACCACAAAGCGGTAGTTCAGCGGGCGGTAGTCGCCCGACCATATTTCGAGGTTGCCGGTGCAGTTTGAACCGTCGAGTGAGGTAATGAAGGTCTTGACACTCTTTTCTCCGGCAGTAAAGGTTTTGGCGAGTGTGTTTGTGGTTTCACCGTCGTTGCCTGCCGCTATGAACAGGGGTACTTGTTTGGCTATTTCGTTGAGGGCTACAGTGCCTTCGCCGAAATTGTCGTGCGAGCCGGAGGGGATACCGAACGACAGGTTTATTACTCCCGGTTTGCCGCTGGCGAGGATATGCTTCATCAGCGTTTCGCAAGAGAGTATGATGTTGTGAATTCTGTTACTGCCGCAACCTGCAATTATTTCAGCTTCAGGAGCCGCTCCGCGGAAAGGTAGGGGTTTGTTGCGCTGAAGAGTACCCGAAGTGCTCAGGCCGCTCACAGTGTAGTAGTCGCCGTTGCCTTCGTACGAACCGGCCATACAGCCCATGGTGTGTGTGCCGTGGGTATGGTCGGTGCGGTCGGATGTGAAACCTGCGATTGCCTGTGGAGTATCGTAGATTGTTGCGTTGCCGTTATCATCATATACCCAGAGCTTTTTGACGCGGCTTCCCGAGAGGTCTTTTGTAAGGAAGTTTGCATGGTTGGGATCCATGCCGATGTCGAATATGCCGGCTATGACGCCTTTGCCGGTATAGGGCATTTCGAGGCCTTCGCCGGCGTGAATCAGGTCAATGCCTGTGCTCGATTCGGCACGGGCCTTGTCGAGGTAGCATTCAACTGCAGGCGGAAATGAGATTCGCAGGGCGAGATCCGATTCCGACAGGGCGATGATATCGCTCATGGCGCCGCAGCAGAAAGCCTCTTTGCCTAAGATGGTACGGACTTCAATGCCGTAGGCTTCGAGGTTTTCGGCAGTGGTGCCTTCATTGAGATAGGCGATGAAGTCCGCAGTGATTTCACCGCGGGAGTCAGTGCTGTGGATGAAGGGCGCCTTCATGATGTCGGGCTGAGCTGCCTCCGGATTCTGCACTGCATTTAGATACTGGTTGACATAACTCTGTGCGGTAGCGCTCAGACTGTTCTGGGCCGACAGATTCTGGCAAAGCGCCAGAGCCAACGCAAGTGGCAAGTATTGCTTTTTCATACTTTGTTATCTGGTTGTAAGTTTGATTATCGATTAATATTTCATGATGACCGGTCATGCCCTGACAAGGCAACTGCCGGAATTTAGATTTAAGTTTTCGCAAAATTACAATAAAAAGGTAAGATAGCCAATAGCATGAATGCAAAAAATATAAAAAAAGAAGACAAAATGTGTTGTATAACATATTTTTGGCGTATAGATGTTTTTTTAGGAGTAGTTTCAAGCATTGTGGCAAGCAAAAATCCCCGATTCTTCGCGAGTCGGGGATTCTCTTTCTATCTAATCAAAAGCCAGTTCTTTTTACATTCTGTTGATGTGGTTTCCGGCGGTGTGCCGAAGCTGTTTTTGAATTGTTTCCGCCCCCCGGCGGGAGGCTTGTTGTTTTACTTTGTATTATTAGGACAGCAAAAGGGGGCTTTGGTTTAATCGCTCCGGAGATTTTAACGTTTATCAACATTCGTCGTGTCGCTATCTCGGAAAAAAGTGCTACATTTGCAATATGACACAGACCAGACAGGCAAACGGCAGCGCCGACGATTTACGCGACGCCCTTGAAGTACTCCGCCGCGGAGGCGTGATTCTGTATCCTACCGATACCGTATGGGGTATCGGCTGCGATGCTACATGCCCGGAGGCGGTCGAACGTATATATAGTATAAAGCAGCGGCCCGATTCCAAGGCTCTCATCACCCTTGTGGCGTCCGAGGCCATGCTTGAGCGCAGTGTGGCTGAAGTGCCCGACGTGGCCTGGCAGCTGCTCGATGTGGCCGTCGACCCGCTCACGGTGGTGTACGACCGCGGTTGCGGAGTAGCCCCGGAGTTGCTGGCCCCCGACGGCAGTATAGGCATACGTCTGGTGCGCGACTGTTTTGCCGCCGAGCTATGCCGAAGGTTAGGCCGGCCTCTGGTGTCGACATCGGCTAATATCGCCGGCGAGCCTACGCCGCTGTCTTACCCCGACATTGCACCGGAGATACTCCGGGCCGTGGACTATGTGTGCCTGACCGGGCGCACCGACGCGCCGGCGGCCAAGGCTTCGGCCGTGATAAAACTCGGCTGCGACGGCACAGTTAAGATTTTACGAAAATAGAGCAAAATGACCGCAGCACACATACAGAGGCTCACATACGTGCTCACCGACTATCTGATGCTGAACATCGGATGGCTGTGCTTCAACGTGCTGCGTTATTTTTCGCTGCCCGTGCCGCTGCAGTTCGGTCTGGGCAACTGGCTCGCCACACCTGCGCCACTGCTGGGGCAGCTGCTGGTGCCGCTGATGATGATGGTCGTGTACTGGCTTACGGGCTACTACAACCAGGTGTACTATAAGTCGCGTCTGGCTGAACTGGGTAACACCGCGGCGGTGTCGTTTGCCGGCATGCTGGTTATATACTTTGCCGTGCTTATCGACGACGGAATTCCGGAGCGCATGCAGAATTACGAACTGCTGGGGCTGCTGTGGCTTATGCTTTTTGTGCCGGTGTTCGTGGCCCGCTCCGTAATCACCAACCGTGTGATAGGGCGCATACGTCGCGGCGAACTCGCTTTCAATGTGCTGGTGGTAGGCGATGGCGAGCAGGCCATGAGTCTGGCCTCGCGCGTCGACAGTTTTCTGTCGCACATGGGCATGAAAGTGGTGGGATATGTCACTTCCGGCCATGGCCCGCAGCAGGACCTCGACCGCCCGGTGTACCGCTTCGACGAGTTGCCGCGCCTGATATCCGAGCTGCGTGTCACTGCCTTCATAGTGCAGCCGCAGAAGGGCGGCGAGCGATCCACCATCGACATTGTGAACCGGCTCTTTCCGCTGGGGCAGACCATATACATCACCTCCGACGTACAGCATCTGCTCATGTCGGGCGGTCGCATGGAATCGCTGGTGGGCGAACCGCTGATTAATGTGTCGTCGGCCCGAATCACCCCCTTTACGGCCAATTTCAAACGCCTGGCCGATGTGGTGGTGTCGTCGCTGGCAATGTTGTTGCTGCTGCCCGTATATGCCATAATAGCACTGTTGATAAAGCGCGACTCCAAAGGTCCGGTGTTCTATCGTCAGGAGCGGGTAGGCTACCGCAAGAAACCGTTCAGAATAATAAAATTCCGCACCATGCGGCCTGATGCCGAGCGCTGCGGCCCGGCGCTGTCGGAAGCCGACGACCCGCGTGTGACCTCACTGGGACGCCGTCTGCGCAAGTACCGCCTCGACGAACTGCCGCAGTTCTGGAATGTGCTGCGCGGCGATATGTCGCTGGTGGGCCCGCGCCCCGAGCGCGCATATTATGTTGACCTTATCGTGGCCCGCGCCCCCTATTACAGCCTTGTACATCAGGTACGTCCGGGCATCACCTCGCTGGGTATGGTCAAGTACGGCTACGCCTCCAACGTGGAGCAGATGGTGCAGCGCCTGCGCTACGACCTGCTCTACATCGAAAATATATCAATTACTACAGATTTAAAGATACTCATCCACACCGTCACCACCGTGGTGACAGGTCGTGGCATATAACCTGTTCAAAGTATGGACGAAAAGACCGTAAAAGGCCCAATCCGCAACCGTTTCCACGAAGCATTCATGCGATTTCTGGTATGGCGTGAGCAGCACGTAAAGGAACGCACATTCACAATGTTTCTGGCTCTGCTGGTAGGTATATTGGGCGGCCTGGCTGCTCTGGTGCTTAAAATTGCCATTCACTACATATCGCGGGCTGCCACCAGCACCATCAATGTCACCGGAGGCAACTGGCTGTACATACTGCTGCCTGCCGTGGGCGTGATTATCACGGCCCTGTATGTGCGCTATGCCGTGCGGCACAATATCTCGCACGGTGTCACACGTGTGCTGTATGCCATATCGCAGAATAAAAGCCGCCTCAAAAGGCATAACATGTACACCTCCATGGTGGCCTCGTCGATAACCATAGGTTTCGGAGGCTCGGTAGGTGCCGAAGGCCCGATAGTGTATACCGGTGCTGCCATAGGCTCGAACGTGGGTTCGTGGTTCCGAATGTCGCCGCGTACGCTTATGATTCTTGTAGGCTGTGGCGCCGCCGCCGGCATAGCGGGTATATTCAAGGCCCCGATAGCAGGTATGCTTTTTACGCTGGAGGTGCTTATGCTCGACCTCACCACCGTGTCGGTGATGCCACTGCTGATTGCGTCGATTACAGCCGCCACCATAGCCTACATGTCGACCGGCTACGAGTTTGAATTCTTCTTTGCCCAAAGTGAGGATTTCTACATGGGACGCATACCATACGTGATTCTGCTGGGCGTGTTCTGCGGCCTTGTATCGCTGTATTTCACTCGGGTGATGAACTTTATGGAAAACTTTTTCGGCCGTTTCCGTCACCGGTGGATAAAAACACTGGCAGGCTGTGTGATACTGTCGAGCCTGGTGTTCCTTTTTCCGCCCCTTTACGGCGAAGGCTACGGCTCTATAGTGGGGCTGCTCGGCGGCGACACCTCGTCGATAGTCAACGGCTCGATATTCTATGGCGACCGCGACTCGGTATGGTTCATCATCCTGTTCATAGGCTTGATAATCCTCACCAAGGCCTTTGCCACCTCGGCCACCAACGGCGCCGGCGGTGTGGGCGGCACCTTCGCACCTTCGCTTTACGTGGGCTGCATGAGCGGTTTCCTGTTTGCCTATGTAGTCAATCACTTAGGCTTTGACATAACGCTTTCAACCAAGAATTTCGCCCTCATAGGCATGGCCGGAGTGATGTCGGCGGTAATGCACGCCCCGCTGATGGCAATCTTCCTTACCGCCGAACTTACAGGAGGGTACGACCTGTTTCTGCCCCTGCTTATTGTATCGACCATAGCATACGGCACCATCAAGGTGTTTGAGCCGTACAGCATCTACACCATGCGTCTGGCGCAGCGGGGCGAGCTGATGACTCACCACAAGGACAAGGCGGTGCTGACTCTGCTGAAAGTGGGCAATGTAATAGAAACCGACTTTCTGCCGGTACACCCCGACATGTCGCTTAAAGAGGTAGTGGATGTGATATCGCGCTCCAACCGCAACCTTTTTCCGGTACTCAACGACAAAGGAGAACTGCAGGGTGTGGTGCTGCTCGACGATATCCGCAACATAATGTTCCGCCCCGACCTCTACCGCAAGCTCTACGTAAGCACATTTATGAGCACTCCGCCCGCCCGCATTGAGTTGGGCGAGAACATGGACACGGTGATGAAGATATTCGACGACACCGGCGCATGGAACCTGCCGGTAGTGGAGAACGGCCGCTATGTGGGTTTTGTAAGCAAAAGTAAGATTTTTAATTCATACCGCCGTGTGCTGCGCCATTATTGCGAGGATTGACCGTGCCGCAAAGGCCTTTCTGCGCCCGGTGGCGGCTCGGCCTGTATTTTTTGTGCTGACAGTGCTACTGGGTACTGCCGCTCCGCTGGCCGGACAACTGATAGGCGGTCAGTCGCTGAAACACTATACACTGTTTACCGTGTCGGTCTGTACCGTTGAGGCATGGATGCTGTGCCTGCTGCTGCAACTGCTGAGGCAGAGGGTATGGCGGCTGGCAGTGCAGGCTCTGATATATGCCTACTTCGGTTTTTTCGCCTTGGTCGAAACCGGCTGCGTATGCCTCTTCGACAAGGTGCTGGGTATCGACATGGTGGGCCTGGCTCTGGAAACCAATCCAGCTGAGGCGGGCGGTTTCTTCGAGGCATATTTCAGCACCCGTTTGCTGCTGGTATGGCTTGCTGCGGCAGCAATGGCAGCAGCAACGGCGTGGCTTGCGAGCCGTCTGTGCCGCTTGCTCAGGCACCGTACGGCAGCACGCTGCCTTGTGGCAGCCGTGCTCGCGGCTGTGATGGTCTACGGGCTTATGCAGATAGTGTTCATGGCCCGAGGTATAGCGGCCATGAACCAAGGTCAGCGCGGCCCCGTCCACGGCACACGCACCGACCTGACTCTGCCCATACAGCTCAATCTGGCCGACCCCATAACCAAAACTGCCGACATAATATGCGAGTACCGCCGGATTTATGCCGACATCGACAGCTGGACGGAACTGCAGACTTCCGTGCCAAGCAGCCCCATGGACTGCGATTCGACCCGTGATTTCAACATCGCCCTGGTTATAGGCGAGTCGTTCATACGCAGCCACAGCAGTCTTTACGGCTATGCCCTTCCGACCAATCCGCTGCTGGAGAAAGAGCTGCAGACCGGACGTCTGGTGCTGTTCACCGACATGGTCACTCCGGCCAACCTTACCACTGAGGTCATGCGCAATATATTGAATCTCAATGATGTATCGGCCGGTGAGCCGTGGCATCGGTCGATATATTTTCCGGCCCTGCTCAAACGCGCCGGCTGGAACGTGTATCATTTTGATAACCAGACTGTAGGCCGTGGTTCTGATTCCGGCATAAGCCGTCTGTTTTATTCCGATTTCAACCTGCAGTATACCCTTGACGGAGTCAGCGACACCGTTTTTGCCTTCGATGCCCCATACGCACGATATGCCGCCGGCCGTGTAGCCGACCGCAAGCCGGGCAAAAGTATGGTAATATATCACCTGCTGGGCCAGCACTTTCCGGCATCGGAGCGCTACGAGGGAGAACCGCATTTCTCAGCAGCTGACATCAAAGTCGCCGGTCTGAACGACAGCGAGAAGCAGCTTGTGGCACACTACGACAATGCCACCTTGTACAACGATGCTGTGGTGGCCGGAATAATCGACAGCTGGCGCGACAGCCCTACCGTGCTGATTTACTTCTCGGACCACGGCGAGGACTTGCCGGACCTCGGTCCGGTGGGCGGACGAGTTACCGCCAATCCCGACGACCATGCGTGGCTCAAGCGTCAGTTCCACATACCGTTTATGGTGTGGATGTCCGACAGTTTTGTGGAGCGGTATCCGGAGCTGGCCGAGAAAATACGCCGAGCGGCGGACCGTCCGGCGATGCTCGATAAACTGGGTTATATGATTTTAGGTATGACGGGGGCGCGTACACCTTATTATAAGGCCGAGCGCGATGTGCTCGACAGTGCCTGGCGCTTCGAACCGCGCATGACCATAGGTGGCTTCAGTTGCGATTATAACTATTAATAGGCTCTGTGTTCTCCGTGTACTTTGCGTGAGCAGGATTATTAATATAATCTGCTTATTATAAATGCTTAATATTTTCGTAATTGTACTAAACCCGTACTATTTGAGAGTTCTGGAAAAATTGCGGCAAGTACATTTGTATAAATCTTGTCTATACGGAGATTATGGATTTACCAAAAAATGCCGACAGCATGGCAAGTGTGGAAACAGTAAAATTATGCTGTCCGCTTAGCCATCGGGTTATCTCGCTCGGACGTTTCCCTATCTGGTCGGCAAACTGCTTCTTTGAAAGTCCGCGCTCCTGCATAAGGGCGTCGATTTTATTGGATATTGCGAAAGACAGGTTAATCTCTTCCTTTATTTCAGGTGGCACCTGACCAACTATTTCCCGGTATCTGTTTTTAATATCCTTCATAGCATAAATGTTTTGTCGGTTTCGATTGTCTTGGATGTTACTGTTACGGTGCCGTCGCGTTGCCCCTCCTTCAACAGTTCTTCAAATTTCTGTAACGTAAGGACATACCCACGCAACGAATCATCTTCCTCGTATGTCCGCGAATTTTTGACACCTCCGTTGCCGAGAACAAGAATCCGGTCGGAAAGACGCAGACAGTATAGACGGAGTTTTGAGCGAAGCACTGGAAGAGCCACCACAGAATCACGCATCTTGCCTTCGGGACGAAAGAAACGTTCCAACGCTCCTTCATCGGCAATTTTATCTATAAGCTGAACAATGCGCAACAAGTCTTGATTCATTTGAGCGTCTTCAATGAATTTGGAATAAAAACGCTCATATTCAGTTTCGGATTCTTCCGAGAACTGAATAGTGTAAATGGTACACTTGTCTGTGTCGTTGACTAAAACCAGTTCTACTTCGCTCATATCCATAGTCATTTTTTATTACAACGCAAAGATACGATATTTATTTCACATAAATGTAAAATGACGGCATTTTTATCTGTGAGTGCAAGATGTTCATACGTTTTCAAAAATCATCATGTAGCCGGCATCGAAACTCTGTCCAGGCTGCAGGGTATTGGTGTACTCGCGCTGAGCGAAGTCGCCATCGAAGCCGACGCGGTCGCAGCGGCCCCACCAGGGTTCGATGCACACAAAGGGGCAGTCGGGCTTGGGCGACCACAATCCTACCAGAGGAGAGCTGAAAAACAGCGACAGATAAGGCCGGTGGTCTTTGGTGAGCAGACTTACACGGCGTATCCGGCTGTCGGCCAGTATGAGGGCATCGTGAGCAAAGGTATCGGCCTTGATGGGGAGCAGCCCGTCGGAGTCGAGCTCCAGCGGATATTCATCGGGGCCTACGCAGCCCTTTTCGGCAATTCGCTGTACATGCAGGTCGTGCGGGCCGAACATAAAGTAGCCGTGTACAGAGTCAGACGCACTGAAGTCGGGCAGGCAGAACGCCGGATGTGCGCCGATATGAAAGCACATGGGCAGTTCGTCGAGGCTGATTACGCGCCACATAACTTCGAGGCGTTCGCCGATGAGGCGATAGCCTATTTCCAGACGGAAGTGGCGGGGGTACAGCCTGAGGGTGCTGTCTGTCGCCTCGAGGGCGAACCAGGCTTCATCTTCGGGCGCATCCGGCATCAGCTCGAACTCGCAGTCGCGGGCGAAGCCGTGCTGGCCAAGCGCGAATTCCTTGCCGTCCATGCGGAAAACGCCGTTCCATACCGAGCCCACTATTGGAAAAAGCACCGGTGAGCGGCGTCCCCAGAAAGCTTTGTCGGCCTGCCAGAGGTATTCATGTCCGGTGATATTGTTTACTATGCTGTGCAGTTCCGCTCCGTGACTGTCGATTTCGACCGTGAGCAGATTGTTTTTCAGAGTCTGTTTCATAATATCGCAAAATTACAAAATTTAGTAGTATAAAACAAATTGGCGTGAAGGGGGCCAAAAAATAGAACGGCGGAACTCCATTCGAAGCCCCGCCGTTGCGGTATGATTTATTGTTATTCTTTTATTTTACTACAACTTTGAGCGAGCGAGAGCCTACGGTGATTACGTAAGAGCCCGGCAGGGCGCCTATGCGGCAGTCGGCTTCGCCGCGATACAGCTCGCGACCGTCGACGGCGTAGAGGCGAACAGGCTCTCCGGCAGCTCCGCTGACAACAATCTCACGCTGCTGTACACTTACCTGTGCGCTGTCGGCAATGGTGTTGCCCACGCTTAGAGCCTCTACACTCACGGTGTTGGAGGCCGGCGACAGACCGCGGTTGTAGTTCACCACCACGTTGTAGCTGTGCGGTTGCTCGTCGGCAGGAACATCGAGATAGGAAGTTTCTGTCACAGGCGAGCTGTTTGCCTTGGCTCCGTCGCGGTACACGTCATAGCTGTCAACAGCCAGTGTGGCATTGGCCTGGCGGAACTTCACATCGTCGATCATCAGCATGAAGCCGTCGCCGCCGGGATTGATGGCACGGAGCGCGAAGCGGCATGCGCCCTCAGGCAGTTCGAACTCGTAGTACTTGTAGGCGGCGTTACCGATAGCGTCGACCAGCTGCGGAACCTCAAAGGCACCATCGGGGCAGAGGCTTGTGAAGTCGTCAGGGTCGGTGCTGTTCTTTTCGCTGTATAGCACTTCCATGTGGTCGGGGTATTCGGGATGGAAACTGCGGGCGTAGAAGCTCAAAGTCTGAGCCTCGCCGCTGAGCGGGGGCGAGATAGCCCAGTCGTCCTGATTAACCATGGGATTGAGGATGTACATTGCCACAAGGCTCTTGCTGCCCGAGTTGGCGCCACAGAGGAAAGCCAGGTCGGGGTTGTAGAACAATATATCGTCGCTTTCGTTGTCAAATACAAAGAACGAATGGCTTGTGCGCATGGCTACGGCATCGGGTAGTCCGGCGCCGTCGAGGGTTCCGATCTGCTGGCCGTCGCGGTCAATCATGGTCCATCCTTCCACTTCCTCGGTCCAGGCGGTGGCGTCCTCGAAGTCCTCGGTTTCCTTTACATCGAAACCGTCGGTCGAGGGTGTGCTCCAGCTGAGTTCCACGCCCGAGGTGCTGCGGCTCGCGGCCAGGTCGGTGACAGCGGGAAATTTCGACACTACCAGTTGCGGGGCCGCGGGCTGCGACAGATTGTCGGACTCGTTGCCGTCGCCGGCCACGTTTACACGGGCGGTAAATTCAAGAGTGCCATCCACAAGCGGGCTGAGGGTGTGGCGGAAAGTCACGGCAGTCTGTGCGCCGGGGGCGAGTTCCGTGCCCTTTTCGGTAGTTATTACGGTGCCGTTAAGCAGCAGGTCAACGCTGTAGTCGCCCACGCTCTGCAGGCCGGAGTTGGCTACAGAGGCTGTGAGAGTGAACTCCTTGGCAGCCTCGACACGTGCCGGAGCGGTGAGCCCGGCTGCCACCAGGTCGATGTCGTGGCGGTCGGCTATGGTAAGAACGTCGAATAGCTGGTCTTCGTGGCTCTTGAAGTTGGCCGCGATGTATATGTACACCTCTTTGCCGGTGAAGCCCTCGATGGGGAACTGGGCGAAGTTCCAGCCTACATTACCGTCGGTGGCGTGGTCGCACGAACCTAATATTGCGCCATTGCCTTCGCTGTCGAATACCATCACGTCGAACGAGTTGGTGTCGGAGTCCGACCACTTGTAGTGGTAGAATGATACCGCCGGACTTGCGGCAGACCCCATAGCGATTTTGCCTGTAAAGAAGTTGACAAGTGAGTACTGGGTAGAATTGTTGAGCTTCAGGAAAGCGTCGTCGCCGTCGACAGCCGGCACACCCGATTCAGCCATGTTGCTCACTGTAACGGTGGCCCAGCTACCCTCAGGCACTTCATAGCCCAGCAGGTGTTCGGTGCGGTCGCTGCTGTTGAAACTGTGCCTGAACGGCAGTGCGTCGGGCTTGCCCACCGGAATCATCGGCGAGCGGGTCATGCCTTTAGATTCCAGACCTAAGTTCAGCGCCTCGATATAGAATGTGGCGAACGCCTTTTCGGTGGGTGCGCATACTGTAAACTCGGCCTGCAGTTCGGTAGTAGGCTCGTCGAGCACGGGTATGGCCGTGCCATATTCGCCAGCCACATAAATCATATAGCTGAGGTTTGCCGGGTTGATGTCAATGCCGTTGATATCGGTCGCAGGGGCTTTCCAGCTCAGTACCACGGTGCCGGGAGTGCTGCCTTCGACCATGTATACGGTAGGAACGTTGGCCGGTACGGCCGGACCCACATATATGCTTGCCGAGGCCTCGCGACCGGCATTGCCGTCGCTGTCGCTGCAGTTCACATAGTAGGTGTAGTTGCCACGCTGAGGTATATCGTTGTCGGTAAACTGCAGGGTGGCGCCCGGTGTTGCCGCTGTAAACTCTGCCACGACTTCGGTTTTGTCGCCGCGGGTAACGCTGATTTTACCCACAGCGGCAAGCGGATTGCCGCTGATGTCGGTGGCAGGCGCCTTGAAGCTGCCCTGCAGGGTCAGATGTCCTTCGGCATCGGGTGTAAGCACAATTTCGGTGGCCTCGGAGGGCGAGGTGGCTGTCATTGGAGCGGAGAGCTTGATATCCTTGAGGTGAATCTGGAACATGCTCGCGTCGCTCATGGCATGCCAGCCGAAGTAGTAGTTTCCGCTCGACTTTGGCTCGATGGTCAGAGTGATGATTTGGGCGTCGGTGCGTTCGCCGCATATTTCGGTGGGCGGCAGCAGTTGTGTAACCATGGCGCTTGCAGCAGGAGCCGTGCCCATAGCCACGGCGTAGCGCTCGGTGTACATGGCGCTGTTGCCCGAGATGCTGTAGCTGAGTTCGTAGGTCTTGCCTGCCTCAAGCGCGAAAGCCGGCGAAATAAGCCAGTCGTCGGCGACCTCGGAACTGTAATCGTATATGTAGCTGCCATAGTAGGGCGAGAACCACCATATTCCGCTGTCTTTGTTTACGTTGATTACTGTGTACCGGTCGGAATCGTTGGGGCTGCCGTAGGTGGCGGCGTAAGGCGGCGTGATTGCTCCGATACCGGTGCTGACCGTCGATGCTTCCGATTCATTGCCGGCATATACGGCCTTGACCTCGTAGTTGAGTTTCAGGTAAGAGTCCGGAATCTCCACGGTTTCATCGAACCAGGTGTCGGTGATACCTTCGCCGACGGTCACACCGTTGCGGATTACGGTATATGTAATGGCCTTCGGGTCGACGTAGGCTCCGTCGGCGGACTCTGTTACGGCGTTCCAGTACAGACCAATATCACCGCCGCCGAAGTTATTGATGCCAAGGTATTCCGGAGCCTTGGGCACGCCGTAGCCGTTGATTACGGTAATGCGTGTGGCCGGGCTGCGGCCAACCTCATTGCCGGCATATACGGCGATGCTGTGTGCGCCTTTGCTTTCAAGGGTGTATGTGCCGCTGACTGTGGCTCCGCAGGCTGCGGTACCCGAGGCGGCCTCGGTGCCGTCGACAAGCATCAGCCAGCTCAGTTCGCCGCTGAGTTCCGAGCCGTCAAATGCAGTCACCGGCATGGTTATGGTGTAGTTCATTTCCATGCCGCCGTCGGGGGCGTCGGCTATGACCTGCGGTGCAGCCGGCGCCTTGTCGTCGGTTTCAGGCTTGATAACTTCGAGAGCGGTTACCTGGTCGTTGTCGGCAAACTCCAGTATCAGAGTGGCGCCGCCTGTAGCGGGGTCGATTGCCCATAGAGAGGTGTTGCCGGCCTGAGGGGCATAGCTGAAGATGAAGTTGCCAGATTTGTCGTCGAACGTTGCCGAAGTACCATAGTATGGCCTTAGGCCGGTGTCGCCTATTTTGGTAAACTCGCCGGTGAGCTTGTTGACCTTTACAAAGCTGCCGTCGGTGAGCAGACCGTAATATTGACCCGACTCGTCGCAGGCTACGCCGAACATGTGTTCGTCTTCGTCGAGAGTCCTGATGGCGTGGCTGCAGCCGTTGGGATAGTCGGCCTTGGCCCAAGTCAGTTTTTCATAATTATCGTCGTAATAGCAGCCGTACACATCGCCTGTGGTAGGGTCGGAGGCATTGTCGGTGCCGAGGATACTGAATTCACAATCAATATACTCTTCCTCCTGCCACGACTCGGTATTGTATACATACAGCTCGGGAATTACGAATCCCATACCGTAGTCGAATATGCTGCCCATGTAGTAGAGTCCGTTTCCGTCGTCCCAGGCTGCGTACTCTGCAATTATCTGTGCGCCGGGTATCTGCTCGAATACGCCGTTGGCCGATACCGGCACATAATAAAGTCCGGGGAAATACATAAAGCTATAGGTCGATACCACAGAGCCGCGCAGTTTCAGGTCGGAGCCAATATCCGATGCCTTGGCCGACATGGCGGCGGTGCGGGCCTGCGCTGTAGTTTTCTTCTGTACAAGAGTCGGTACATGGCTGATACCCTGAACAATAGTCTGCGCCTTATGTTTGCGCGTGGGCACCAGTTGCCGTTCGGGCTTGGCCTTGGCCAGTGCCTTGGCGTCGGGCAGGTGACCGTGCCGAAGAGCGCCGGCAGGGTTCGCCGCCGATGCCATTGAGCTGATAAGCAGGGCGGAAAGAACCAAAGGAATCACTTTTTTCATAAGCAGATTTTTGGGCTATTGGATAAATGATACAAGTTTTATGCAGTCTTTTTGCAAAGATACACAAAAAAACTGTCTGCCCAATCAAAAAGTGAATAAAAATGCCTGAGATTTGAGGATTGTGTCAGTGGCGTGGCCTGAAGCGAGCCAGACCATAGAGGTAGCGGCGGAAACCGGGATGATAGCTCAGGAGCCGGTCGAACCACCAAATTCTTGCCGAAATAAATTTAACAGCAACGCCCACATACACCATGGCGAACAGTGTGCCGGGGCCTACTACCTGCCACAGCCATCGTCCAAAAAACACAAAGCCGAGTATTATGGCTATACAAACCAACGATATGTCTACTATAATCTTGGCTTTTGCAAACGGCATGGATGTTACACGGCTCAGTGCCACCGGAAAGCCTTCTCCAGGCATTGTCACGGAGCCGCAGCGGACCTCTATGGCTATGCCGAATGCCAGCACCGTGCAGCCTGCAAGCTGCGCCAGGGTTCGAGCAGGCAGCGAGGTGCAGTCGAGCGCCTCGGTCAGCGCCATGTTGACATCAAGCAGGAAGCCGAAGAAAAAGCCTATAAGCAGCTGGAAAAGCTGTACCGGCTCGAAACGCCGGCGAAGTACAAGCATCTGGCCGCCCACGAGCAGAAAGTTCATTATATAGGTATATTCGCCTATGGTGAGGGCGGGCACCATGCCGTCGGTTCCGGCAAGTGACATCACAAACGGTATGGTGGAAATTACGCTGCTGCCAAGTGCCGAACGTACGCTTAAGGCAACACCGAAGGTCATTATAAACAATGAAATCAGCAGCCATAGATGTTGCCACACAAACGATATTACTTTATCTTTGCCTGAGATGGAATTTAAAATTACAGAATCGGTTTTCTTCATTCACAAATCATTTGTCAGTTCAGGTCGTCGAGCGCAAAGTACTTCATGGCCTCCGGTGTGAGGTAGTCGGCCAGCTCGGCGGGGAAGAAATTTATGCTGATAAGTCCTTGGGCGTACGATGCCACTTCGTAAGGCTGGTACACGAATACAATCTCGCCTTCGGGGTTGATATAGAAGTTGTCGTGTTCGGGCAGCGAGTCAATCTGAGTAGGTCCGATAACCTGGGTCATTTCTGCGGCGCGTCGGGCAATCAGCTGAGCCAGTTCGGCTCGTTTTTCGGGGGCGAACATAAAGCTGCCGTTTATAAGGCGACCTGCCGCTATATCGTAGTTCAGATAGTTGCGGGTGGTAATGCCGTGAGCCGCGCCGGGCGAGTACGATGAGTTCGCCACCTCGTAGACCATCAGCGAGGGGTTGTAGTTTACCACCGAACCGGATATGAGTTCATATCCGTCGGCACTGAAAATATCAACAGGAGCCACCTGAAGTGTCGGATATGAGAATTGCCGAGCATCGTTGCATACATAGTCGGTGATAATGCTGTCGATACTGCATCCGATAGTGTCGAAAGCCAGACGTATGATGCTGTCGTACAACATATCCAGACCCTTGTCGCCAATTCTGGCCGGCAATACGAGCGAAATCGAATCGGTGTACACAAGGTCGCTCTCACGGAAGTAATCATCGGCCGAGCCGGTGAGCTCGTTGCTTACCTGATATTCTATGGCATCGAAACAAATAGATTCGGACCGCATCGCGGGCGAATCGTCGGCGGAGTCGGTTCGGGCCTGTCTGCCACAGGCCGGAAGTAAGGCGGCAGTCGCGAGGGCTGTCAGCAGAAAAAGCGGACTTTTCATTTTTGACATTTGAATTTTGAGTTGCAAAGTTAGCAAGTACTTCCGAGCTGTGCAAATAAAACACAGGTACGCATGCCAAGGGCCAAAAAACGAGTGAAAAATATTTATTAACGAATTATTTCATTATTTCAAAAATATATTTGTATATTTGCAAGCGATTCTCTCTGCAGAGTCCAAGCTAACAAAGAACATCCCCAACCCTAATTCATTAATTGATGGAACAGCGTAAACTTAAAATTCGAGACTTAACACTTCGCGACGGTCAGCAATCACTGTTCGCCACCCGCCTGAGTCAGGCAGAAATCGATAAATTGTTGCCCTACTACAAAAACGCGGGCTTTTATATCATGGAAGTCTGGGGCGGTGCCGTTCCCGACTCCGTGATGCGTTACCTCGACGAATCGCCCTGGAATCGTCTGCGCAGCGTATCGAAGGAAATGAAAGGCATTTCGCTGCTGTCTGCCCTTTCGCGCGGTCGTAACCTTTTTGGCTATGTGCCTTATCCCGACAGCGTGCTCGAGGGTTTCTACAAAGAGGCTATCGCCAACGGCCTCAACGTAATGCGTATATTCGACGCCCTCAACGATATCGACAATGTAAAAGAGTCGATCCGCCTTATCAACCAGCTTGGCGGTATTGCCGACGGTGCCGTATGCTACACCGTTGACCCCAAACCCGAGGCTCCGGTTGAAAAATCCGGTTTCTTCGGTCGACTCTTCGGCAAAAAGGCAGCCGAACCCGAAAAAATATTCACCGACGAATACTTTGTGGCCAAGGCCAAGGAAATGGAACGCCTCGGTGCAAAGATAATCACCCTCAAGGATATGGCCGGTCTGGTAAATCCTTCGCGTGCGGCTTCGATTATCTCCAAACTCAAAGCCAACCTGAGTGTACCCGTCGACTTCCACACCCACTGTACTCCCGGCTACGGTCTGGCATCGAGCGTAATGGCCATCCTCAACGGCGTGGACATCCTCGACACCAACATCTGGTGGTTCGGCGGCGGCAGTGCTGCTCCGGCCATTGAGCTGGTTTATCTCTTTACACAGAAACTGGGAGTGGAACTCGAGTGCGACATGAAGGCCGTAGGCGAAATCCGCGACCGTCTGCTCGCAGCCCGCGAATCGCTCAAGGACTTCGACCTCTCGCCCAAACCCAAACCCTTCGACCCCCTCAAGGACAAGCTGCCCGCCGAAGTGGAAGCACAGCTCGACCGCGCCGTGGCTGCCGCCAAGGCCAACGACGAAGCCACTCTGCTCGAAGCCTGCCACGCTATCGAAGCTTACTTCGGTTTCCCCAAGCCCAACCAGCTGGTAAAAGACGCAGAAGTGCCCGGCGGTATGTACTCCAACATGGTGGCTCAGCTGAAAGCCCTCAAGGCCGAGGATCTGCTCGACGACGCCATGCGCCTGATTCCTATGGTACGCCGCGACGCCGGTCTGGTACCTCTGGTGACCCCCACCAGCCAGATTGTAGGCTCGCAGGCTGTGAGTGTGGCTCTCGACCGCCGCAAAGGCAACCCCGACTATACCACCAAGTCGAACCAGTTCATATCGCTGGTAAAGGGTGAATACGGCCACACTCCGGTGCCCGTTGACCCCGCTTTCCGCGAAAAAATCACCGGCAGCCCCGTGGAGAAACCCTACGACGTATCAAGCTACAAGAAACCCGAGAACCCCGTGCTTGAAGACCTGGGCGGTGCAAAACTTGCCGCCAATCAGGAAGAATACCTGCTGCTGGAACTTCTGCCCACAGTGGCCAACGGCTTCCTGCGTCGCCGTCGCACCGAAGAATTCGAGGCTAAGAAAGCTGCCGAACAGGCTGCTAACCCTGTGGCTGAGGTAAAAGAAGAAGTAGTAGCTGAAGAACCCGTCACCGGTCCGACTCTGTGCGCTCCCATGGGTGGCCGCATAATAGAGATACGCGTGAAGCCCGGCCAGGCAGTAAAGAAAGGCCAGGTAATAATGGTATACGAGGCCATGAAGATGGAAAACGACGTGGTGGCCGACCGCGACATGACCGTGAAACGTATATTCGTCAAACCCGACGAAGTAGTGGGCACCGATGCCCTGCTCGTGGAGTTTGTCGACTTATAAACCTGTACTGATGACTCACGCATGGCCGAATTGCCGGCCATGCGTGAGTCATTGCTATTCTACTGCATGTCACGAGCCATACTACAGTTACTGAGGCCCGGCAGCTGGTTCAAGAATGTATTTGTGCTGGCGCCGGCTTTTTTTGCCGGCGAGCTGCTTGATGCCGCAGTGCCGGCGAGATCGCTGCTTGCGGCCCTGGCATTCTGTCTGCTTTCGTCGGCGGTATATTGCATGAACGATATACGCGACGCCGAGGCCGACCGCCGGCACCCCTACAAAAAACTGCGCCCCATAGCCTCGGGGCAGGTCAGCAAGGGCATGGCCGCTGTGGTGGCCGTGCTGCTTTTGCTGCTGTCGCTGTCGTTGGCGGCGGTCATAGGCCGGCCGGCGCTTGTATGGGTGCTGTTGGCCTATCTGTGCATCAACATCATGTACAGTCTGTGGCTTAAGCGCAAGCCGCTGATTGATATATCGATAGTGGCCATCGGCTTTGTGCTGCGAATCTTTGCCGGCAGTATCGCCGCGGGCTGTACGGCCTCGGCCTGGATAGTGATGGTTACCTTTCTGCTGTCGCTCTTTCTGGTTATGGGCAAGCGCCGCGAGGACGCCGCCTATGCCTCGGGCGGCATATACACTCCGCGCTTTATCGATGCCTCGATGGTGGCTCTCGGGGCCTGTACCATAGTTGTCTATATTATATACACCGTGTTGCCTTCGCCGTCGAAGACTATCACATCCGACTATTTTTACATCACGGCCATACCCGTGACCATAGGCATATTGCGCTATATGCAGATATGCCTGGTCGACAATCGCGGCGGACGTCACAGCGCCATACTGTTCCGCGACAGTGTAATCCTGTGGTGCATACTGATTTATATTGCAATATTCGTAACATTATGGCTCGCAGGCAGGTAAGTGTGTTCGACTTCGACGGCACTATTATCCGTGGTGACAGTTTCTTCCACTTCCTTTACCACATTTCGGGCCGTAAGCCAGTGGCTTTTGCCCTGCGGCTGTCGCCGTTCGTGTTCCGGCTTGCACTCGCCGCCGTCGGCCTGGGCGACAAAAGCAAGCTGAAAGAAAAGATAATGGTGCGCTTCCTGCGTCCCCTGCCGGGCCGGGAGTTTAGCCGCCTCTGCTACAGTTTTGTGGCCGAAATCGACAAAATGCTCCTGCCACGGGTTATGGAACTGCTGCGGCAGGCCGACGAGGCCATAATAGTCAGTGCCTCGCTGCGCCTGATGATTGAGCCCTGGGCCGTAAGATACGGCGTAAAGGCAGTCATAGCCACCGAACTGGCCTATGACCTGCAGGGCAGGGTGTGCGGCTTTGCGGGTCCCAACTGCAAGGGCCGGGAGAAGGTCAGGAGTCTGCGGCAGTATATCGCGCAGTATATGCCGGAATCGGACTGTGAGCTGAGCGGCTACGGCAACCTGCCCGATGATATACCGCTGCTCGAATTCTGTGACAAAGCTTATATTGTCAGCCGAAAATCAGGAAAATATGAAATTACAGCATACTGACAGCCGGGCCTTGCTGGCCGGCGTGACCTCGCTGGGCTTTCTGTTCGCTCTGTTTCTGACGGAGTGTGTTTGTTTTGCCGTAAATATACGGTCCGGCGGCTGGGTTCTGCCGGTGGCCTTTGTGCTGTCGGCGGGGCTGTGTCTGGCCGCAGGCGGCCTGCGTCGATGCAGCTATGTGGCGCTGGCAGTGTCGGCCGCCGTTGGGCTGGTATCGGCTGTACTGTGCATGCTGCTCTACGACACCGCCTTCGACAGCGTGGGCTACCACTACAATACAGTGGTGATGATTGAGCGCGGCTGGAACCCTTACAGAGAATACGCCTGGAACGACTCGCTGTGGTCTATGCACTATGCCAAGGGGCTGGAGGTGATGCAGGCCGCAGTTCTGTCGTTTACCGGAAATCTGCAGACAGTACGCTGCGTGAATCTGATTTTTATATTTTCGGCCGCCTTTATCGGCTGGCATGCGCTTTCACTGGCAGTGCCGTCGGTCGGTCGTAAATGGCGTATGGCGGTATTGTCGGTGGCGGTATGCAATCCGGTGGTGATTAGTCAGATGCTGTCGGCTATGAACGATTACGCCCTATGGGTGGAAACCATGCTTCTGGCATCGTGTTTCGTGATGATGTGGAAGCGTCCGGCCGAGTGGCTGCCTTATCTGCTTGTTTTCTTTACAGTGGCAATAGGCATCAATACCAAATTCACACACTTCTTCTACATAGGCCTGGAGTGCCTGTTCTTTGCGCTGTGGTGCGCCGTGTATCGCCGGTGGACGATACTTCGGCGCGGCTGTGTGGCCGTGGGTGCGGCTATTTTAGCCGGAGTGCTGCTGGGCTATAATCCATATGTAATCAATACCTTGGACTACGGCAGTCCGGTTTATCCGCTGGGCGGTTCGGCACATACAGTCGACATTATGAGCGGAAATACCCCCGACATATATCTTGGCGACAACCGCTTTGTGAATTTCGCCAAATCGCTGCTGTCGGTTGCCGACTCGCCGTGGGCGCTCCTGAACGGCAATATCACCTCCGGAGGTATTCTGCGCAGCTATTCGCAGGATATGGCGGTGAACGGCTTCGGTGTATTCATGCCGCTGATGATGCTGCTTGGTGTGGCTCTGATGTGGATGGTACGGGCAAAGACACGCTGGTGGGTTCTGTACCTGTTTGTTCTTGGCATGGCATTGTGTTTCGAACAGTCGTGGTGGGCACGCTATATACCGTTTCTGTGGATGCTTGTGGTTCTGCCTCTGATACTCGCGCTTGATTCAGAACGTTTTTACCATAGTCCCGTACATTGCGCCGCAGTGGTGCTTACGGCTTTGGCTCTTGTCAACGGGGTGCTGTCGCTGGGTGCCGCGCTAAGCTCGCGGCTGTCTTACACGGCGTATATCAACTATGTGTTCGACAGCCATGCTGTAATCCGGGTGACACCGCTCACCTACGGCCTGCGTCAGCAGTTCGACGAACGCGGAGTACGCTACAACGAATGTCTGAACGCCGACTCGCTGGATTATAGTTCGGGCGAATACTTTCTGATTTTCGGTACCAACAGTAGTATGGAACACATAATGCAGTTGCCGGCAGCGGAATTCTCACGGCTATACCCGGACACTCATGAAGCTCTGCCTTTCTACGTACGAGTTGACGACCGCCGCCTGTAGTTATTTAGAGTTTGTTTAAAAACTAATGTTAACATTGATTTTTTAACAAGCTCTTACTACAAGCATATAGCCGAAGCCTCGGTGGTTGAGGATTTCCACAGCCGTGTCGTGACGCAGAGCGCGGCGCAGTTTGTGTATGTAGCCGTGGAGCGAATTGCGGTTGCTGGGGTCGTCGCGCTGCCATACGGCTATCATCAGTTCGGTGGCGTCGACGGTCTTGCCGATATTGCATACGAGAATCTCGAGAATTTTAGCCTCAAAATGCGACAACCTGCGCTCACTGTTGCCAATTGACAGTGTCTGTGTGGCGGGGTTGAACGTGTATCGGCCCAGACTCATGCAGCGATCCGGAGTGTTGTGGCGTAGCAAAGCCTTGATGCGCACTATCAGTTCGCGTAGCTCAAAAGGCTTGCGCAGGTAGTCGTTGGCTCCGATTTCAAACCCCTCCTCCACATCGTCGATTGAGCTTTTGGCGGTGAGAAACAGCAGCGGTACAGCAGGAGCCATACGCCTTATCTGCCGTGCCATGGAAAAGCCGTCGAGGCGCGGCATCATCACATCGGCTATGACAATATCCGCACCTTCAGAGCGGAATTTCTCAAGACCTTCGATGCCGTCGGCTGCAGTGACGACTTCGAAACCCTGACTTCGCAGTGTGTCGGCTACAATAAGCACAAGGTCGTGCTCGTCCTCTACTAACAAAATCCTATTTCTCATCGTTGGTGAATCTGACGGTGAATACCGAGCCTTCGCCCTCGCGGCTTCGAACGCCTATGCTCCAGCCCATTTTGTCGAGAATACTCTTTACATAGTAAAGTCCTATGCCATAGCCGCGGACGTCGTGCCGGTTGCCGTGAGGCACACGATAGAACTTGTTGAACAGGTAAGGCAAAGCCTTCGGCGGGATACCTATACCGTTGTCTGCTACCGATATACCGCAGGCATCGGCTGATATGGATATGGACACTTTCTCGCCTGAGTATTTAATGGCATTGTCGATAAGGTTGTTCAGTATATTTGCCAGATGGGTTTTGTCGGCTTCCACCGCTATACCCTCCTGTACGGTCACCATGATATCAATGTCTTTGTCGATTCTCATGCGTTGTGCCGCGGCTATGTCGTCGATAAAAGGTTTTAGGAGTACTGTTTCGTTTTTCAGCCTCATGGCCTTTCGCCGCTCCATGCCAATGGCCAGAATGTTCTCCACCAGCTCGCCGAGTCGTTTGAGCTGTTTGTTGGCTATCACCAGATATTCGGTGCGCTTGGCGGCATTGTTCTCGGCATCGTAATTCAGCAAGGCATCATTTGCCGAATAGGCAATGGCTATGGGTGTTTTCAGTTCGTGAGTCATGTTGCTTACAAAGTCATCTTTCATTTCCTCAATTGTGCGCAGTCGCGAAACCGTGCGGAACAAATACACAAAGGCCATGGCAAAAGCAAGCATCAGCAGGAATACAGTGGCTGTCACACCGGCCATTTCAGAAAAAATATGTTGCGTAAGAGGCGACATATATGCGCGGTAATGCAAGTCGGTATCCGGATTGAAACAGAGCGTGAATACGTCGTAGCCCGATGGTGACTTCGGCACATGTGGATTGCAGTGCAGTACTTTGCCGGTTGAATCCACAATTTCCACGGCCAGAAAATCAGGTGTTATATGCCTGTCGGCCAGACGCTCCATCAGAATACTGTCCATGAGCATAAGGTTGAATTCGACAAACGGATCCATGGCCTGGTGCATCTGCCGGCTCATTTCGTTGACCATCTGGTTTGAGTAAGAGCGGTCGCGTCGCAGAGCTTTCTTGTTCACTTCGCTGCTGCCGTCGGTTTGTGTCGTTGTGGTCACGAAATTATTATCGGGGTCCACCACTCCCGACACCTGGCCACTTTGCTCTGTCCGGGAATCTTCTCCGGATTCCTCTGCCGTCTGTCGGTCCGTGGTAGACGCCCTCCTGTTGGCCCGTTCGGCCCGTTCCCACATGTCGTCGATATCGGCGTCGGCCATGGCCGTCATAACCTCGCGCTCCACGTTGCTGTGTATCGAACTGTACAGATTTACAAGATAATACACGTTGCAGCCGAATATAACTGCAATAACTATTATAAAGGCTGTGGATATAGTCTTGAAGTGTTTCATATCCACAAAATTACTAATAATTCTTCATCTTCCGTAATCATTTAAGACTAAATAAGGTTGTCCTTAAGACTAAATAAGGCCCGAAGTTTTGGTGTAGCTGTACTGTGCGATAATTTTGTAATCAAAAAGTGTTAATATGAAAAAAGTAGTTTTGTTATTTGCAGTCGCAGCAGGTATAAGCGCGGCGGGGCAGTCGCAGGAGGCCGATTCGCTGTCGGTCACACGGCTTGGCGAGGTAGTGGTACAGGGAGAGAAACCGCAGGTACGTGGCGAAGGAGGCATAATGGTAGTTGATTTGCCCGCGATTGTCAGCGACAAGCCGGTTACGAACGTACTTGAGGCTCTGGGCTATCTGCCCGGTGTGATGAATAATAACGGTATGATATGGCTCACCGGGGCATCGAATGTAACAATAATACTCAACGGCGAACTTACAAACATGCCGCTGCAGAATCTGTACCAGCTGCTTTATACCACACCGGTCGACCGGCTCAAGACTGTAGAGATAATGTATTCGGCACCGGCAAGATACCATGTAGACGGCGCTGTAATCAATGTGGTGCTTAAAACTCCCTCGCCGCTCGACGGCCTTCAGGGGCAGGTGAGGGGCGGCTACAACCAGGCGCATTATGCTTCATTCGGCGGTGCGCTGTCGGCTACCTACGCTGTGACCGACTGGACGTTTGACCTCAACTACGGTCTGTCGCGCACCAGATCGTGGTCGCGCGAGGAAGCATACTCGAATCATCTGTATGACGGCAGTCGGACCATGATTGTCGACGACATGCGGCGTATAGGTCGGAATCTGACCAATACAATTTATGCCGCCGCAGGATGGAAAAGCCTCAGGCTTACTTACAACGGGCAGATTACATCGGCTTCGCGCACCAAAAGTGTGTCGAGCGGCACTCTCGGCAATTATACCAATGATTATGATTATGTAACGCCTGTGAATTATCACAATATAGCGCTGCGCTACAAGTCCCCCCGGGGCACGACTGTCGGTGGTGATTACACCATATATTCCGAGCAGCGTACACAAAATCTTGCTAAGGAAGGCGCTTTGATACTTCAGTCGCGAAACCGCCAGAAAATAGGCCGTGGCCATCTTTATATCGACCAGCAGCATCAGGCAGGTAAATGGCAGCTGAGTTATGGAGCCGAGTACCAACATTCGGTCGACCGTAGTGCGCATAATTACATCACAGGCGATCGGCCGGATTTCGACAATAAACTTCGGGAGGATGTTGCGAGTGTGTATGCAGGTGTGGAGCGCTCGTTCGACATGGGTCTGTCGTTCAACTTTTCGGCCAAGGGCGAGTATTTCCACAACAGCTACCAGCACAACTGGAATTTCATGCCACAGCTTGGCGCTACCTACTACAGAACCCCCAAGAGTATTTTTCAGCTGAACCTGAGCACACTGCGCAAATATCCGTCGTACTGGGAACTGCATGGTGGCACAGGCTATATCAACGATTATTCGGTGGTTCAGGGCAATCCGTTGCTTCAGTCCTATATCGATTATTCGGCGCAGCTCAGTTATATTTTCAGCCAGAAATATGTGGCCACTCTGTACCTGCAGTATGGCGACCGAGCCTTCGTGCAGCTGCCTTATCAGTCGCCCAACGCACTGCGGCTGGTGTACCAGACAATAAACATGAACTATAAGCGTACTATGGGCCTGAACCTTTACGCACCGTTCGATGTCGGAAATATCTGGAATGCCACAGTAACGGCCAATGTGTTCAGTCAGCGCGAGAAAGCCGACCATTTCCATGACATAAGTTTCGACAACCGCAAACTGGTTTTTTATGGCTCGCTCAGTAATTCTGTTGCTTTCAGCCGCAACAGTCCGCTGTCGGTGAGCGTGGATTTCAGTTATATTTCGCCTTCGTTGCAGGGTATTGCCGGTCTGTCGGGTATATGGAAAATGGATGCCGGCATTAAATGGCGCTTCGGCAGCAGCAGGTGCTGCGAACTGGATCTCAAGGCAGACGATATTTTCAACAGCTGGTCGCCTACGATGACAATCAGCCATGCCGGGCAGGACTATAGAATGAAAGTGTACGACATGACCCGCAATCTCAAACTAACATTTATCTGGCGCTTCAACGGCTTCAAACCCCGCGACACAACTGTCGATACCTCGCGCTTCGGCACCGGCAAATAGAAGTGGCGGCATCCTTGTCGTCATACTTTGATTTCCAACGGCTCAACGTAGAGCTGGGCGTTCTGGAAGCGGGTTACAACAGCCTGGCCGGTTACGAGGGAAGATATGTTCGCCGGAGCATAATCAGAAATATTCAACCGAGAATTCCTTGCCAAACTTGGCATCAGACCCAAAGAACCGAGAAAAGGACTGTCTTCAGGTCGCTAAAACAATCGCCACCGGGTGAAGTTTTAACTTCACCCGGTGGCGTATATATTATTCAATCTATTCGCATTGAATTTATAAATGAAACCGGTATATCTTCCTCCTTATAGTAAATACCCCTAAGAATATGACCGTTTTTTAATAAGGATTTTGCCTCAAATCAATTACCTTTTTCTTTTTGATAGATATCCGATAGCAGAGTTAGCGAAAATATTTGAGATAGAGAGATTATATCGTGGATTTTTAGTAACTTCGCATTAGATATGGCAATGGAAAAGACAACGAAGTCGAAATACTATCTCTTCATTGACGAGTGTGGCGACCATAACCTCGCAAATTACGATCCCGGATTCCCGGTATTTACTTTGTGCGGTATTCTTGTGTTCCGTCAGAACCTCAATGAATTGAATAAGGCTTTTGAGGAATTGAAGATGACGATATTCGGCACAAAAGATGTCGTTATCCATTCTGTTGATATCCGTAAATGGCGTGGTCCTTTTTCGGTTCTTGCTGATGAGGTATTAAGAGTCAAATTCTTTGAAGGAATCGAGAAAATACTGAGCCGAAATAATGCGTATGTCATTGTAAGTTGTACGATTCTTAAAGAGCAGCTTAGCAAATTCTGTGTCCGCGGTGAGGAAGATGACGTTTATGGTTTATCCCTGTCGTATCTGATTGAGAGAAGCATCTTCTGCGTTGATAATGAAAGTAAAGAGGACATCCTGCCAGAGATTTCCATCGTCGTGGAGCGACGAGGCAAAAAAGAAGATAGCAAACTTCTCAACTATTATAACGGTCTGCGCAATCGTGGCACAAAATGGGTGGCGCCAGACAGATTAAGAGCAAGAATCAGAGATTTCGGCTTCAATAACAAGAAGGACAACATCATCGGATTGCAGATAGCGGACTTAATAGCATACCCTGTTACCATTCACCTGCTTCACCCCGAAAGAAATAATCCATCATACGAAGTGGTAAGGCACAATATTTTTCAAGACAATGGAGTGCTGTTGGGGCAGAAAGTAATACCACATTAAATAAAAAAGAGCGGCCTTGCGACTGCTCTTTCCGACCGGGCAAAACCGATCCCTAAAATCGTTGCTTACGCACTCGAAGTATTTCTGTCAAGGGGAAACTACCCTTTGTGGATACAAAGATAGTAAACATTTTTGGATTCCACAAAATTTTAACACGCCATTCTGCCGAAAAGTTTTTATTCACTGCAATTTACCTCACCCGGCAACACATTGAGTTGTAGTTCAACCCTATGTGAGGCTGATTGAATGCGGCACAAAGAAACATGAACATGTATCGGATTTCGAGCATTGTGCTATGTAAGGATGTGGCGGACTTTTATGTCAGTCATACTTTGATTTCCAACGGCTCAACGTAGAGCTGGGCGTTCTGGAAGCGGGTTACCTGCACCGACTCGCCCTCGTCGATGTAGCCGTTGGATGCCACGGCATCATAAATCCGTCCATTGACTACAATCTTGCCGGCTGGACGCATCATGGTGGCGGTGACGGCCATGCTTCCCACAAGTTCGGCAAGGGTCATGTCCACGCCTACAAAGCCGTCGGATACCTTCAGTTCTTTCATCAGTTCGCTGCTGCGGCGTACCCAGCGGGGGCCGTGGCTTGAGGTGAGGTACCATACAAGTCCGACGGCCATAAGCAGTCCGGCAACAACTACCATACACGATGTCAGAATCTGCGACGTAGTCACTCCGGCAATGCTGTCGGTATCGAGGAGGGCGGCGCACAGGGCTATGAAAACAGCCGCGATACCGCTGACACCGCATACCCCGAAACCCGGAATAACAAATATCTCGAGGGCTATCAGCACCACGCCGGCTATGAACAGAATCACAATCCAGCCCGGCAGTGTGCCCAGTATCAGCATCGGCAGGAAATATAGCACGGCTGCCACGAATGATACCGCTCCGGCAAAACCGAGTCCGGCTGTGTGCATCTCCATGTATATGCCGCCGAGTATCAGCATTACCAACAGTGCGCGTACGGCGGCATTGCTCAGAAATCCTATCAGTGTGTCGGTTACGGTGGGTTCGAATGTGCGTATCTCCGCACCTTGGAAGCCCAGGGCGTCGATGGCCGCACTGAGCGATGGCTCGACCCCTTCGGCATAGCCGGCTTCCACGGCCTCTTCGGCGGTGAAAGTTACCACACTGTCGGGGCCTACCATTCGCACGGCAATCTCGGGGTCGCGTCGCCAGCTGCCGTCGGGGTTCTTGCCGTGCAGTTCGGCGGTAGCACGCAGAATCGAGCGGTTATAGCTCTGATATTTGTCGGGCAGCGGTTCGCCGTCGGCTCCGACCACAGTCACGGCGCCCATGCTTGAGCCTGGGGCCATATACACGGTGTCGCAGGCCAGGGCAATCATGGCACCGGCCGAGGCCGCGTTATGGTCCACGTAGGCCATTGTGGGCATAGGCATGGCCACAATGGCCTTGCGTATGCGGTCGGCATCGTCGAGGGCGCCGCCGAAGGTGTTCAGACGCACCACCAGCAGGTCGGCACTTATTTCGCGGGCTTCATCGCAGGCCCGCGAGGTGTGTTGCCACGCCGAGGCGTCGATTTCCGATTCAATGGGCAGTATATAAACCAATTTGCGACCGTAGGCCGCAGTACTGAGGCCGAGGCATAGGACGGCCAGCAGAAGTGTGATGATTCTATTCATGGTTTTTCTTTTTCTTTTTTCCGAAATACGAAGGCAGCAGTATCACTCCGGCCACCAGATACACGTAGTAGCTGAGCAGACGCCAGAACATGGCCAGTACCAGCGCTGCGCCGGCGGAGCCTATAAGGTCGCCGTAGTAGGTGGTGAAAAGCCACTCGCTTACACCGCTGCCGCCAGGAGTGGGGCTAATCATAAGCAGTACCCACACCACAAACTGACGCCCGAATACGAGCAGCCCCGATGCGGCAGGCACGAAGCCCCAGAACAGGGCGTTCACCACCAGATAGCGCGAGAACCACGACACCACGGTAGCTCCGAACACATTAAGCCACCAGCGAGCCGAACAAGAGCGTACCCATGCCGAGGTTTCCACTATGTTGTGGCCTGTTTGTGCCACGGAGTTGCTCCAGCGTCGCAACGGACGCAGGTCGAATATTCTGTTGAGGAGCCGTTCGACCTTGTGCGGCCATAGCAGTATGCCGCAGAACAGTAGCACGGTATATGCCACGATACCGCTGTATACCAGCCAGAAGGCTATCTGCACCGAGTCGAGAAACAGGTCGTTGCCGCCGCTGCCGAACAGTGCCTCCGACGGCAACAGCACAAACAGCAGTGGGCAGAAGACCACAAAGAACAGCTCGTCGAGCAGAAGGGTGGTGAGAGTGAGTGTAGTGGCCCGCCCCACGCTCACGCCCTCGCGGTTGAGGTAAAACACCGCCAGAGCGCTGCCACCAACCGCCGAAGGCGTTATGGCAGAGGTAAAGGCGCACATGATGTCGACTCGGAAAGTCCTGCGCCACGACAGCTGCCCGTCGGTGATAGTGCGGAAACGCCACGATAGACCGAAGTCGCGACCGGCCATGAACACCACGGCTGCTGCCAGAGCCGCTATGGCACGCCGGTCGAAAGTCAGGCTCTGCCATACCCGGGCATTGAAGTCGTCGTGAAAGAGCCATGCCACCACGGCCAGGCCTATAAGGACCGGCAGAATAATCCGCAGTGTCAGATTACCCTTCGGTGTGGCCATAGTCAGCCAATCTGAGCCATTAATTTTTCGGTGGCGACTACAGGGTCGTCGGCCTTGTACACCGGTGCTCCTACTACAGCGCCCGAAACTCCCAGGGCGAGCAGGGCGTCGATGGCTGCGGCATATTCATCGCCTGCGGCCACAACCGGATAGGAGGAGTTTACCTGTCGCAGGTCGACCATAAACGCGGCGATGCGTTCGGCGTCTAAGTCGTCGGGGAGTTGCACATAGTCAATGTCGGCCTTGGCCATGGCCAGAGCAGTGCCGACATCTGCTACCGTCACGCCGATTACAGCCTCCGGGCCGAGTTCCTCGCGCAGAGCCACAGGGTTGAGGGCCTTGTCGCTCAGATGCACGCCGTGCAGGCCCAGTTTGCGGGCAATATCGGGGTGGTTGTCGACAGTGAGTATCACACCGGCCTCGCGGCACAGAGGTACAATCTGTTCGCCCAGTTCGAGCATATAAGCTTCGTCGGCGTCAGGCAGGTCGAGGCGTATCCAGCGGCAGCCGCCTTCCACGGCCATCTGTACCAGTTCGGCTACGCTGTATCTGTCGTTTTCGTTTCGTATTATAATCTGTATCATTAGGGTTTTATTTGGTTTTGGGTGTTTTTATGATAGTCGGATGGGTAGCCGGGCCGGTGCATGCGCGGCTAAGGAGTTGTGTGAAGAGTAACAGCAGGAATGGAATCGGTGTTCACCGAGGAGTCCGGTTCGACACTTTTTCTCTTACGGAGGAATTTTAAGAAGTCGTCGAAGTCTTTTCTGAACATCAGGCCCACACCCTGTGTGGTGGCGGCGGTGCGTACGTAATAGTTCTGGTCGTTGTAGCGGTTGTAAGCCTTCAGTCGCCAGGTGCCTTTTCGGTTGAGCAGGTATTCGATATCGAAATCGCCAATAAACTGGTTTGTGTTCAGCGATTTGTCGCGGTAGCCGAAGTTACCGTTGAACAGCAGGCGGTTGTTGAGCAGTCGGCTCGAGAGGGCCACGTCGACTTCCACGTCGCTGAAGTCGCCACGGTCGCTTCGCAGGTTGGGTGCTATGCTCCAGTGGTCGCTGAGTTTGCCCAGCATGGAGCTGAGCTGGCTCGATATGGTGCTGGAGGCCACGGCGAACACCTCACTGCCCTTGGTGGTCGACGCTACATAGTCGGGTGTGTAGAAGCGGTTGAGGGCCAGCAGATATATAATCTGGCGGTTCATCATGTCCTCGGTGCTGACAATGGAGTGTACCTTGCGGTAGATGTCCTCGTTGAGGGTAGGGAATAGCAGGTCGAACTTTATGTCGGGCTGGCGCATGTCGCCCTTTACCATAAGCAGCGCCTGTACTGGCACATTGGTGCGGTTGAGGTCCTTGTCCTGCAGGAACGACTCGTCGAGGTCGCTCAGGTTGGCGTTTACCTGATACACGGCATTGATATCGAGCTGGGCATTGTAGGGGTCGCCATGGAAGGCTATCGAACTGCCGCGTTTGATGGAGAAGTCCTTGATGATTATGTCCTGGAGGGTAAAGTTATAACTACCGTCCTCGAGGGTATATACGCCGTACATGCGCAGGTCGTTATTGAGCGAGCCATATGTGAGGCGCAGGTTGCCGGCTCCGTTGGCCTTGATTTCGTCGCCGCCCACAGGATCCATCACAATTGTCATGGCCGCGTCGGGAGTGATGTCCACCTGTATGTCCATGTTGTAGGCCGACGGTTCGTCCTGACTCTGCTGTTGTGCGCGTTCGCGTGCCAGCCGTACCTCGAGCGGAATATCGTCGTTGCGCTGTGGCTCTGTATCCGAGCCTGGCTTTTTACGGAAAGTTATAAAGGAGTACTCGTCGGCTATAAGCTGGTCGGAGAGCACAAAGGTAAAGTGCGAGCCCGGCGCTGTGGTCATGCTTACCTTGATATTGACCACTCCGGGCCGGCCGCTGATGAATGCCGAGCCGTTGCCGTAGATGCGGCCATACCAGTCGGGGCTGATGCGCGAGTCGGTGTCGTAGCTCAGAAGGTCGCGGGCGTTGGTCACGGCGAAGTCGAACACCGGTTCTTTGAAGAAAGTATGTTTGACAGTGCCGTTGAGAGTGGCAGTATGGCCTTCGATGTCGCGGACGGTAACATTTTTTATGTCGATTAAGCCAGGCCGCAGGTGGATGCTGTCGCTGGCGCTGTACCAAGTATTGGTGAAGTCGATTTTCACCTGCAGCGAGTCGGCGAAAATATCACCTTCCATGTCGATATACTTGAAAGTGCCGAATAGCCGGGCATGCCCCGAGGCATAGCCGTCGATACTGCTGGCGAAAGCGCTCATAAAAGGTTGCATGAAGCCTACCCGTACACGGTCGGCGTCGAAAGTGATGTCGAGCGACTCTGTGGCGGGGAAAATGTCGCCGTATATGTGGCTGTGGCGTCCGTCGGGCTGTGCCACATCGGCGTCGAGGTAGAACGACTGCTTTTCGTTGTCGAACCGAGCCTGCACTTGGGCGTTGCCCAGTGTGCAGCGGTTATAGCTTATGTTTTCAACATACAGGCTGTCGGTCTGTATGATTGGAGTTTTCGACAGCAGGGCGTTGCCGGTGATAACTCCGGAAGCGCGTCCGCCGATAAGCGCCTTGTCGATTTCGAGGGTTTCGAAAATCTCCAGCATCTCCACATTGTCGAGGGCCACCCGCAGCGAGTCGGCCTCGGTCTTGCCTGCCACGCCTTCGATGGCTATGGTCTGACGCGTGGTACTCAGCCTGAAATTGTCGACACTTACCGCTCCGGCGGCATATTTTACCTTGGCGGGGTTGATTTCCCATATTTCGTTGCCAAAGGTTATGTCGCTGCGGTTGAAGTCCACGGCCACGCACAGTTGGTTGTCGTCGTCGCGTTCGAGCAAGGTCGAGAAGTCGATTTTGCCGTTGATAGGTATTTTGCGCTCAATCATCCAGTCGAAGTGCGAGTCCACGCGGTTGTCGCAGCCGTCGAGTGTGAAAACCAGTCCGAGAGGGCCTTTTTTTGTGGGCATCTTAGTAGTGCCGTACACCAGTGAGTGAGAGTCGGCGCGGTTGAGTTGGGCCACCAGGGCTGTGCCTTCGATTATCTTGTCGCCCTGCTGCAGGTATGGGGCATCGAGATTCAGGTCTGCGTAGCCGAGTTCCGAATCCATGGTGCCGTTTATGTTCACGGGGTATATTACTTTCACCGGCACATTGAAGAAGTCGGTGAGGCTGCCTGTGTTGCTCAGTGTGAAATCGTACGAGAAGCGGTTGTGCGATTCCTTGTATGCCGGCGGTTCGGCCAGTACCGGAAATACGGCGGCCACCATGTGCCGAATCTGCGGAATCAGGGTGCTGAATATAATCCGGCCCGAAGCATGGCCGTTGAGGATATCGGATATAAGGCTTATCTCGGCATAGTCGTGTTCGCGGTCGAGCGACAGCAGCAGATGTTCGAGTTCTATCTGTTTTTCCGGTCCTGCGAACCGCAGGTTGTCCACGCCCAACTGGCCCTGCAGATTGTCGATGTCGCTGCCCGAGGCCTCCACCGAAATGTTGGCCGCGAGAGAGTAGCCGGGGTAATGTTCGGTTAGCCGGAGCGTGTTCAGGTTCAGACTGTCGATGTCGACGGTGGCTCTGAGATGTTTATCGTCGGTGGCATAGCTGCAGTCGCCGCCAAGCCGGAGCCGCATGGCAGGGTCGTCGACACTCAGCAGCGCCACGGCGTTCTCACGCTCAACGTCCACCGAGGCCTCTATGCCGCTGTATTCGTAGCCGTTGAAGCCAAGGCGATCGCACAGCAGTTCGGCGTGTCCGGTAAACTTGCGTCGCGCTATGCGTCCGTTGGCCGATATGCCGGCCGAAATCATTCCCAGCCTCTTGTCGCCGAGCAGGCTGCCCAGATTCACGTTGTCGGCATCGACATCGGCGTTGAAGGCTATGTTGGAGAAATGACGGTCGCTGCGGTAATCGGCACGGACGTATACGGCGTCGGTGCCGGTGGTCAGAGCGGCGTCGATATTGGCGTTGTGGAGCGATCCGGCACCGCGGGCGCTGAGGCAGAAGCGTTCCAGGCGGCGCAGTATGTCGGGCACTTTGCCGGAGCGCGGGAGCAGCGGGGCGAGTACTTTGGCTATTTCGCCGCCGTTGCCGCTTATTTCAAGTTTCTTGAGGTCGAAGTCGGGCGAAATGCTGTCGCGCAGATTCATTGCGTCGGCACACAGCTCTACTTCGGCTATGCCGTGGCGGTCGCATATGTGCAGACGTTCCAGCCGCAGCTCCGAAAGCGAAGCTTCGGCCAGCATGCTTATGTCGAGATTCAGCGGCATATGGTCGAGTACAGGGCTGAACGCCCGCACGTCGGGCAGATACAGATTGCTGCCCTCGCTGATTTCTATGCGGGTAAGAGTGCTTTCCAACACTTGCGGTATCTGTTCGAAACGCTCGAAATCCATGTGCAGGGGAGCAAAACTGATTTGCGACTGCGGCAGCTGAATACGCAGGTCCGACAGGTCGATGCCGTTGCTGCGTACATCGGCGCGGGTCTTGAACCCGGCGAGTTCAAAGCCCCCGGACTCGCGGAAGTCAAGACGGTCGATTTCAACCGTGTACTGCTCGTTGCTCAGCCTCGGTATGTATGCGTTGAGGTTCAGTGCTGTCAGGCTTATATGTGCAGGGTCGAATCCTTGGCGGCGTGGCAGCGAGCGCACGTCGTATCTCAGCCGGGCGTTGCGCAGTATTACCGTGTTGATTTTAAGGTCGAATCGGGTAGGGGGCTTGTTTTTGTCCTTTCCTCGCAGTTTGTCGAGTATTCCGGCAATGCTCAGAGGCGAGTCGGGAGTGAGCTTGTATATATCAATTTGGGCTCCGTCCACCAGGGCATAGTTCACTACAATCTTTCCGCTGGTAAGGAAGTGTCGCAGCTCGACCCCGGCGCTTACCTCGCTTATACCCAGGGCTCTGCTGCCATAGTCGTCGGTAGCCGACAAACCGTACACCGAAATGCGGTTGAACGGGTGCAGCATCACACGGTCGATATTCACATCGGTGCTTAGCAGTCCCGAAAGCTCCTCGGAGGCAATGCGGCACAGCTGCTGCTGGGCCCACGGAGTCGACAATGCCACGTACAGCCCCACCGGCAGCCCCACGGCAATAAGTAGCAGGGTCACCGCCAAGAAGCGGAATATTTTCCAGGCGCGAGTCATAATTGTAATGCAAAGTTACAGAAATTTTTTCGGTCGCACGCCGCTTTGGAATCAAATATTGTGTGGCTGTCAAAAAAAATGGCCTTTGTTGCGGTACTTATCGAATAATTGATTATATTTGCAGCCGCAAGCCGCAGTGGCCGCAAAGGGGCGGTCCGTCCGACATGCCATACTAACACTATAACTCAAAGTTGTCTAAGACATGAATAAACAAACCGAAATTGACTGGAGCAACCTGCCTTTTGGCTACTATCCTGCTGACTACAACCTCCGCTGCTACTACCGCAACGGCAAATGGGGCGAAATCGAAGTTTCGTCGGAGGAAACCTTAAACATCCATATTGCTGCCACCACACTGCATTATGGTCAGGAAATATTTGAAGGCCTCAAGGCTTTCCGTGGCGCTGACGGCAAAATCCGTATCTTCCGTCTGGAAGAAAATGCCCGTCGTCTGCGTGAATCGGCCGAGGGCCTGCTCATGGAGCCGGTGCCCGAGGACCTCTTCCGCGAGATGTGTATCCGTGCTGTAAAGCTCAATGAATATCTCGTGCCTCCATACGGCAGCGGTGCGTCGCTCTATATCCGTCCGCTTGAAATCGGTCTTACCCCCCGTATCGGTGTGAAGACCGCCGACGAATATCTCTTTATGGTTATGGTGACTCCTGTAGGTCCGTACTTCAAGACCGGTTTCGGCTGCACCGATATCTGCATCACCCGCCAGTTTGACCGTGTGGCTCCGCGCGGTACAGGCCGCTTCAAATGCGGCGGCAACTATGCGGCTGCTCTCAAGGCAAGCGAAATGGCCCACGACAAGGGCTACTCGGCTGTACTCTTCCTCGACCCCATGGAGAAGAAATACCTCGACGAGTGCGGCCCCGCCAACTTCTTCGCTGTAAAAGACGGCAAATACATCACTCCCAAGAGCGACTCGATTCTCCAGAGCATCACCAATATGAGCCTCCAGACTCTGGCAAAGGACATGGGCCTGGAAGTGGAATGTCGCCATATTACCGTGGACGAACTCGAAGAATGTACCGAAGCAGCCGCTATCGGCACCGCCGCCGTGGCTTCGCCCATCGGTGAAATCGACGACCTCGACACCGGCAAGAAATACATTATTGCAAAAGACCGCAAGCCCGGACCCATCACCACAGCTCTGTACAACAAACTCAACGATATCCGTTACGGTGTAGAGCCCGACACCTACGGCTGGAACACCATAGTTGAATAATGATATATCAACAGATTATCGATAAATACTATCCACAAGGATCTCGCCTCCGCGAGGTCCTTGTGTCGCATAGCAGGCAAGTGGCCGATCTGGCCCTCGATATAGTATGGCGCAGGCAGCTGCCTCTCGACCCCGCCATAGTGGAAGACGCCGCCATGCTCCACGACATAGGCATATTTCGCACCGATGCCCCGGGCATAGAATGTCATGGCTCTGAACCTTACATACGCCACGGACTGCTCGGTGCAGAACTGCTGCGGGCCGAGGGTGCTCCCGATGAACTGGTGCGTGTGGCCACCACACATACCGGCACCGGACTCACCTCCGACGACATTGCCCGCCGAGGACTGCCGCTGCCGCCGGGCGACTACATGCCCGCGTCGCTGCTCGAACGACTGGTGTGCTATGCCGACAAATTTTTCTCCAAATCGCGTGGCAAACAGCGCAAGACACTCGAACAGGTTCGCGCCACCATGGGGCGACTCGGGCCCGAGACCCTTGAGCGTTTCGAGCAGCTTCACCGCGAATTTGGCGACTGAAAGCCGGTAAAGCCGATAAAAAGTCTGTAAATTTTGTTATTTATAAACATTGCGCAGATTGATTGCGTAGCCTATGCCGAACTTTGCGGCATAAAGAATAACACACACATTTACAGATTATGAAGAAGGACATGATATTCTTTGCGACCGATGGCCGGGGCCTGACGTCGACATCGGCCAACCATATCGCCAATATGGCCAAGGAAATGGTGCGCGGCATAGAGTCGTGGCTTGGCGGCCTGCGGCTGTACTCTACCTCCGTGGCCTTGATAGGCAGCGACAGCGAAAAGGCCCTGACAGTAGGTGCTGCAGCTGCCGACCTCGAATCGGTGACAGGCCGACTGCGCGCTGTGGCCAAAGCCAAGTCGCTCATAGCATGGCTGCGCGAGGCTATCAAGGCGCGTGAGCGTCTGTTGGACGAAGTCGAGGCATATACACTCGAGGATTTCTGCCGTGACCGCGGCATCGACTTGCCCAAGCTTCCGCAAATGGGCAAGTCGCTAAGCGAAGACGATTATTACGCCTCGTTGTCGGTGGCCGAGCGTAACCGCTATTACGAACTCGAAACCCTGGCCGCTGTGATAGGCGAAGCCATACACCCCGGCGGCAGTCTGGCAAATGCACGCGAGGCCCTGGCGCACCGCCTGCAGGCCCCGAACGAAGTGAGCGGCAACGGACGCGACTCCCTTATATACACCTATACTCCTACAGTAGCGCCCGAAACGGTCGATGACCTTTACTTCAGTCTGCAGAAACTGCACCGCGAAACACAGGCGTCGCTGAACAGCATTAAATTTGAATGTGAAAAGGCTGTAAAGGCATCTCAGCTGGCCGCAAAGACCGAATATGCCAACGCCACCAAGGCCTACTCGGAACGCCTCGAAGTGCTTCGGGCCGAATTGTCGAAATATCGCAGTGAGCAATCCCGTGCCATAGGCGACTACAAGATTGTGATTCCTGAATCGCTGCAGTCAATTTACGACGAAGTATCGCATTTAGGCAAAAAATAGTTTATCAGCTGTGGTAGGCCTGACGGTAGCCCGTTTGCGGCGTCGTCAGGTCGAATACAGGCGGACGGTGCATTGCATTGTGCATAAAACCCGGAACCGGGCGGCCCTCTGTGGCCGCAAATGGAAACAAACAAAAAGTGTTTGTCCGCGACTGCAAATCTCGAAGCGGAGGCGCCATAAAAGTGCGCCATTCCGCATGCCGGTGAAAGCCTGACGGCCGGAGGCTGTTCTTGTTCTCGAGCAGTCGGCGGGTTCTTGATTTGGTTCTCGTTTTTGATTTTGTATGCACCCAAAGCGGTAGCCACAGCTTTTTTTACAATAATAGAGGCTGCGCCGTAAAACTTAATTACGACACAGCCTCATATAGTGTTTGATTGTATGCCCTTGAATGGAGATAGTCTTATCCCGAAGGTATTATGTAGAGTGTGCGATTATCGGGTTACTGCAATCTTTTTGACCATACATTCTTGTCCGGATACAACTTCAACGATAAGAATGCCCTCGCCAAAGCCCTGTACAGGTATCACGTCGCGGCCACGATACTCGCCGACAAGTGTGCCGGCTACCGAATATACGCGGCAGATTTCGTACTCGCCATCGATGGTGATGCCGCTGTCTTTCGAATATCTGATGCCTATGCTGCTGTCTGCAGCAGCGTTCTCTACACCTGTGCGTTCCGACATAAAGAACGACACGTTGGGCAGGGTGTGGTAGCTGCCGTTAGGCTCCTGACTGAAATCGAATCGGTCGGCTCCACGGTAAAGACAGGTGTGGAAAAGCGGATTGCTCAACGAGTATTCAGCCTCGAAGTATGCAGGAGTCATGGTTTCGCTGTCGTGGCGGGTGAATACACAGAGGTTGCCGCCGGTATAATGGAACGGAGTGTCGAACAGAATGGCGACAGTCTTGTTGGCCGGGTTAATCTCGATACGTCCCTCATACACAGGAGTAAGAAGTTCTTCCTCAATCATTACGTTGTCGTAGAAGTCTTTCTTGTCAACGCAGGCAAGCGCTACCTCGAAATTGACTGAACTTACGGTCTGTTCCATAGCCGTGTAGATGTAGTATACAATAGCCTTGATGTCGGCATTGGTGTAATCACCCATTCTTTCGGCGGGATATATTGTCTGAACCGCACTGTGCGGGTATGTACCGTAGAACGGCGCGTATCCGGTGCCGGAGGTTCCGTCCTTTATGTGCAGCATTTTGCCGCTTCCGAATACAGTTACAGTGAATTCCCGGCCAAGGTCATTGTCGTTGTTGCTGTCGCCTTCCACCACTACACGCGGTCTGACGGTTACTACGCCTTCGTTTGCCGGAGTCCATCCGATGTTGACGGTTTGGGTCATCTGGCTCTTTATGGGGGTGGTATATTCGCAGGAAGCCACGGCATAACCTTCCTCATCCACAAGCTCTACGGTAAATTTTTCGACAGTATTGTATCCGTTGTTGGTGACATCGACCAGATAGATTGATTCGGTGCCAGTATTGGCTATAGTATTGCCATGTAAGTCGTTGGCCGACATGTCGGTTTCAGCTACTTCCAGAACCGAGAACTTATAGAACTGCACGGGCATAGCGTTGCGGACCTGATATCCGAAGCAGTAAGGACCTGACTCCGCTACGGTAAAAGGCACTGCGTGCATCACCCATTCGATGTCGTTAGTTTCGCCGTCGGTTTCGGCAAGTTTTACGGTCATGCTTTCGGGAGTCTGTTTTTTGCCTATAGCCAGTGTGGTATTGGCGGGGAAGTGGCTGCCCAGCAGACGCAGGTCGTATTTCACCACGTAGAGCTTTCCGTCTTCAAGAGCTATCGGGGGTGAAATAATCCAGTCATTGACAGTGGTTTCCGGATTAAGGATATTCTCCGGATAGTAGCGGAAGAAGCTGTCGTATGTTCCGGCCCAGCCGGTGTTGTGTACATACCATGAATATTCGTCCTGGTCGAGGTTGAAGATTTTCCATTGGTTCACCTGATCTTTGTCGTTGAGGTTGGCGTCAAACGGTACCTGGTGGGGATTGCCTGCCACAACGGGCTGCGATGCTCCGGTGCCACCTTTGCCGGCAGAAGTCGATGCGGTCACCTCATAGTAATAACCGTGCATATCGCTGATTCCGTTGTCGGTAAGCGAGGTGGCGGTAGAGTTTTCGAGCAGCACAACACCGTCCGGGGCGCGGCGTACGCTGTAGACAAGCTGACCGGCGTCGATCCATCCGCCGTGAAGTCCGCTCTGCGGAGCTGTCCAGCTCACGCTTACTGAATTGCCTTCGTCATTGGCCGCGGCCATTACGGTCGGAGCAGCCGGCACATCCTCGCCAATCCAGATTTCGGAGGCGAAAGTCCGGCGCCCTTCTGCTACGTCGTTTGACGCTGCAACGCTGTAAGTGTGGTTGCCTGCAGGAACATCGGTGTCGGTCCATGATGCTGTGGCACCTGCATTAAGTCCGGTTACGGTGGTTACAGTTACGTTGTCGCGGTAAATGACAACATCGACTTTTGCCAAATCGTCGCCACCGGCAGTCTTTGACGGGTTTTTCCAAGTAAGTTCAGCTGTCGGGGCACCTGAAACTCCTGCAGTGACGGCAAGATTCTCCACAATAGCCGGCGCGCCTTTAGGCAACGGATCCGAGTCGATGTAGAGGCCTATGATTTCGCTGTCGGTGCCTATGGTGCCGATAGTTTCCTTTTCGTAAGTCCAGTCGGGAGTACACAGGAATTTTATGAGTTTTGAAATGCCGTTTCCACGGTTATCAGCAGTGTACGAAGCCCAGTATGATACACCCTTGCCGAAGTCGTGCGCCATAGACTGCACTCCGAGAGGAGTTATCTCCATGTCGAGCAGTTCATAATTGAGGTAGCCGCCCCACTTCGAAACCTCCCACAGCATGCCGTTTTCGTCGACGCCTATTAGAGAGCCATTGGCATCAGCCATCAGCGACACAAGCATATGTTCCTCCTGTTGTCCAACCAGAGTGGCATCGCCGGTAGCCGGGTCGATTGTGAAAATGCCGAACGGAGCGTTAACCTCGCCTTCCTCCAGTTCGGCCTCGTTCATGTTGTATCCGGCGGCATATATCTGTCCGGATGTCGGGTCGTAAGTTATGTCGGAATAAATGATGTTGCCTGCGAGGTCAAATTTCCAGTCGTAAGTTTTCACTTCCTTTGTCGTCATGGTGTTCATGTCGAGGGTGAGGAACTTCGAAGCCAGAACGCCGTCGTCGGAATGTATAATGTAATACACATTGTCGTGGCAAGTGGCCGCAGTGATGTTGTAGTCCGATAAATCGAACAGTTCTTCTTCTTCCGAAGGATTGTCTACCGGAAATGACACGAGCCGTCCGGTGCTTGCAGTGGTGGAATACACACGTATTCCGTATGCCATGCTTGGCCGGGATGTTTCTTGACCGGATGCTGCTGTGGCTCCGGCGAGCAGCGTGGCAG
>CAJUHX010000007.1 GCA_910586455.1 uncultured Muribaculaceae bacterium
TAACCGCCCCCTAAGCGCCTTTCAGAGCAATCTGGAAGGCGCTTTTTTTTGTATTTGCGACGGCGTGTCCCCGCCGGTCGGACATCAGGCGGGCAAATGTAATTATTGGAACTGCGGTATGGTGACTTCCGGATTATTTGTGTAAATTTGCAGATGAAGAACTAATAAAGAATTCTGTACCGTGAAAAAATCTGTTATATTTGTCTTTCCGCTTCTGACAGCTCTGGTGTCGACAGCGGCTGAACCCTGGCAGGATCCGCAAGTAAATGCTATCAACCGTATGCCCGGCCATAGCCATTTCTTCGCTTTCGAAAATGCGGAGGCTGCCGAGGACGATAAGTCCGAGTCGGCGAACTTTCTTTCGTTGCATGGCAACTGGCAGTTCCGCTTTACCAACGATATTGCCGATGCGCCGGACGATGCTTTTATGGCTCCCGGCTATGATGCGGCTGCCTGGGGCAGTATGCCCGTGCCGGGTGTCTGGGAACTGAACGGCTATGGTACGCCGGTATACGTAAATGTTGGCTACGCCTGGAAGGGCGAGTCGCAGGGCGTGCCTCCGCATGCGCCGGACAAGAACAATCATGTGGGCGATTACCGCTATAGGGTGTTGATACCGTCGTCGTGGAAGGGTAAGGATATTGTGGCCTATTTCGGTTCGGCAACTTCCAATATGCAGCTTTGGATCAATGGCCGCAAGGTGGGCTACGGCGAGGACGGAAAGCTGGCTCAGGAGTATGACATCACACGCTATGTGACTCCGGGCAAGGAGGCAACCGTGGCGCTGCGTATCCACCGCTGGTGCGACGGCACTTATCTCGAAGACCAGGACTACTTCCGCTTCAGCGGTCTGGCTCGTGAGAGTTTCCTTTATGCTCGCCCCAAGAACCGCATTGATGATATCCGTGTGGATGCTAATCTCGATGACAGCTATACAGACGGTATTCTGAGCGTGGAGGCAGATATAAAGGGATCAGGCACTCTTACACTGGTACTCAGCGACGAATCAGGCAAGAATGTGGCCGAGGCTGAAGTTAATAATGCCCGGGGTAAGGTGACAAAAAACTTTGAAATCGCCAATCCGCTGAAGTGGTCTGCCGAAACTCCGAACCTCTATCGCCTTACAGCCACTCTGAGTCGCGGAGGCGAGGTGCAGGAGGTGATTCCACTGAACGTAGGTTTCCGCCGTGTTGAGGTCAAGGGGGCGCGTCTGCTGGTAAACGGTCAGCCTGTACTTATCAAGGGTGTCGACCGGCATGAACTCGACCCCGATGGAGGCTATGTGGTAAGTACCGAGCGCATGTTGCAGGATATAAAGCTGATGAAGGAGCATAACATCAATGCGGTGCGTACGTCGCATTATCCCAACGACCCGCGCTGGTACGACCTCTGCGACAAATACGGCATATATGTGACCTCCGAAGCCAATATCGAAAGCCATGGTATGGGTTATGAGGAGCGCACCCTTGCCAAAGACCCTGCTTACGCCAAAGCCCATCTGGAGCGAAATCAGCGTCATGTGCAGCAGTTGCGCAACCATCCGTCGATTATAGTGTGGTCGCTGGGCAACGAGGCCGGATATGGCCCGAATTTCGAGGAAGCCTACAAATGGATAAAGGCCAACGACCCGACACGCCCAGTGCAGTACGAGCGCGCCGGCCTCGACGGCATGACCGACATTCACTGCCCGATGTACTATCCGTATGGGCATTGTGAAAGATATGCGTCGCGCAGCGATATTACCAAGCCTCTGATACAGTGTGAATACGCCCATGCCATGGGCAATTCGCTGGGCGGATTCAAGGAATACTGGGACCTGATACGCCGCTATCCGGCCTATCAGGGTGGATACATCTGGGACTTTGTCGACCAGTCGGTACACTGGAAGAACGACCGTGGCCAGAGCATCTACGGCTATGACGGCGACTTTGCCGACTATCTCCACGGCGACAACAACTTCTGCGACAACGGCCTGATAAGCCCCGACCGTGTGCCTAATCCGCATGCTGCCGAGGTACGCTGGGTGCAGCAGAGCATACACACAAGCCTTGCGCCCGAAGGATTGGAAATATACAATGAAAACTTTTTCCATACGCTCGACAATGTAAGTCTGCACTGGACCTTGCTGCGCAACGGTGTGCCTGTACGCTGCGGGGCGGTGTCTGCGCTCGATGTGGCTCCTCAGACCACAGTGCGTCTGCCTCTCGACTGGGGCGCGACCGACAGCAACGCCGAATGGCTGCTGAACGTTGACTACCGACTGCGTGAAGCCGAACCCTTGCTCGACGCCGGATATTCGGTGGCATCGCAGCAGTTGGCGCTGACAAATCCGGTAAACTTCCATAAAGGCATTGCCATGGGCGAGGCTCCGGCAGTCGACGATATCGACGGCGAGCGATACGAATTCAGCGGCAATGGCTTCTGCGTATCGGTCGACCGTGCGACAGGTCTGGTGAACAGCTACAAGCTCAACGGTCGCGAAGTTCTGGCCTCAGGCGGTGCTATACGTCCGAACTTCTGGCGAGCCAATACCGACAACGACCGTGGGGCCGGACTGCATAAGCGCTACGCTGTATGGCGAAATCCGCGCCTCGAGCTGCAATCGGTCGAAAAGGCCACAGTCAACGGTTTGCCCGCAGTAATAAGCGTGTTCGGCTTGCCCGAAGTCGACGGCACACTGACCCTGACCTACACCGTAGATGCATCAGGCGCGCTGACAGTCTGTCAGGCCCTTGAAGCCGGAGCAGCATCCGGAGTACCGCCGATGCTGCGTTTCGGCCTGCGTATGCCTGTGACCGAAAGCCATTCGCAGCTCGAATACTATGGCCGCGGACCCGGAGAGAACTATATCGACCGTAAAGCTGCCGCCGATCTGGGCATATATCGTCAGACAGTGGCCGAGCAGCCATACGCCTACATCAGGCCGCAGGAAACCGGCACCCGTACCGACATGCGTTGGTGGCGAGTACTCGATTGCGGAGGCCGCGGACTGGAATTCACCTCGCCGGCACCGTTCTCGGCATCAGCCCTTAACTACAGTCAGGATGAACTCGACGGCCTGCACCGCCATACCCCCGAGGTGCCACAGGCCGGCTATACCGAACTGTGCGTCGATGCCATGCAGTCGGGTCTTGCCTGCGAGAACAGCTGGGGCGCCCTGCCGCTGCCGCAATATCAGCTGCCGTATGCCGACCGCAGCTTCACTGTCACCCTCACTCCGGTGAGCAAATAATGTGGCCTTACATTTGGCAATGACGCCGAAAATTGTTAACTTTGTGCCAAAATTATCACATCATCAATATGATTAACGCTCAAGACATCAAGAACGGCACCTGCATCCGCATGGATGGCCGTCTGTATTTCTGTGTGGAATTCCTCCACGTAAAGCCCGGCAAGGGTAATACTTTCATGCGCACCAAGCTCAAGGACGTAGTCGACGGCCGTGTGCTCGAGCGTCGATTCAACATCGGCGAAAAGCTCGAAGACGTGCGTGTAGAGCGTCGTCCATACCAGTACCTGTATGCAGACGGCGGCGATGATATATTCATGAACAACGAAACCTACGAGCAGATTCCTATCAACAAGGAACTCGTTACCGGCTCGGCCTTTATGAAGGAAGGCGATACTGTTGAAGTAGTAAGCGACTCTTCGACCGAAACTGTCCTCTTCGCCGAAATGCCCGTAAAGACCGTGCTCGAAATCACCTATACCGAACCCGGCATCAAGGGCGATACCGCCACCAACACCCTTAAGCCCGCCACCGTTGAAACCGGAGCCGAGGTACGTGTGCCTCTGTTCGTAAACACCGGCGACAAAATCGAAATCGACACCCGCGACGGCTCTTACCTCCGCCGCGTATAATCGACGCAAATACCCATTACACATCGGGCTGCTTCTCGTAAGGAGGCAGCCCGATATGTTTTGCATAAAAACAAAGAAATAAAGTACACTTTATAACAAAAATAATGGCTGAAAATCGAGTGATTATCAGCCATTATCAGTACCCGGACCCGGGCTCGAACCGGGATGGGTTGCCCCAACGGTGTTTGAGACCGTCGCGTCTACCGATTCCGCCATCCGGGCGTTCACGCTGCAAAGTTAGCGATTCTTTTTTGCTTGTGCAACTTATGCCGCGCTTTTTTCGCAGTTTCGTTGTTAGGCAGCTGAAATCAGCTTCGTGCTGCAATTGAAATTTGCATGATTGCTCGAAAATCAGTAACTTTGTTGCCAATTAGGGGTGCGCCGCCAAAGGGCGGAGCTGAGAATATACCCTTGGAACCTGATCCGGTTAGTACCGGCGTAGTGAAAATTTTTTATGGGAAAAACTTTTTTGAGCGGCACAGCCATGCTTTTTGCCGCCTGCGGAGTATGTCATGAGGCATACGCCGCCGAAGCCGATTCGTCGGCTATCTGTCTGCGCGACATCGAGGTCAGCGCCAACCGTGCTGTACGTACCACTCCTGTGGCGTTTACAAACATCTCTGCCGAGGAAATCAAGGCGGTGAACGATGGCCGCGACCTGCCATTCCTTATCAACCAGACTCCATCGATTGTGACTACCGGCGATGCCGGCAACGGCGTGGGCTACAGCGGTATTCGCGTACGTGGTACTGATGCCTCGCGTATCAATGTCACTGCCAACGGTGTGCCTGTCAACGACTCTGAGAGCCACCGGGTGTACTGGGTGAATATGCCCGACCTTGCGTCGGGCCTGCGCGATGTGCAGATTCAGCGCGGCGCCGGTACGTCGACCAACGGCGCGGGCGCGTTCGGCGCCAGCATCAATATGCTTACCGAGGCTCCGTCGCTGGAGCGTTATGCCGAGGTAAGCGCTTCGTACGGCTCGTTTAACAGCAACCGCCAGACGGTGAAGGTAGGTTCGGGTATATTCGACGATCACTGGAGTGTGGATGCCCGTTTCAGCCACATAGGCAGCGACGGATACATAGAGCGTGCTTTTTCCAAGCTCTGGAGTTATCAGGGGCAGCTGGCCTACCGCGCCGACAACACTCTGCTGCGCCTGCTGGCATTCGGCGGCCATGAACAGACTTATATGGCATGGGACTATGCCAGCAAAGAGCAGATGGAGAAGTATGGCCGCCGATACAATCCCTGCGGCGAGTATACAGCCTCCGACGGCACAACGGCATATTATCCCGACCAGTGCGACAACTTTACGCAACATCACCTGCAACTGTTGCTCAATCAGGGTCTGGGGCAGTATATGCGGCTGAACGCGGCCCTGCACTATACCAAGGGCGACGGCTACTACGACCAGTACAAGACCCGCCGGACTCTTGAGGAATACGGTCTGTCGAACTTCACTGGCCCCGACGGCGAGGAAGTCAGCAAGAGCGACCTTATACGCCTGAAATTCAATGATAACGACTTCGGGGGCGCCATGCTTAACCTCAACTATAAGCGCGGACGCGTCGATGCCTCGTTCGGTAGCGCAGCCAACTGGTTCTGTGGCAGACACTTCGGCAAGGTAAAGTGGGTGCGCAACTATGTGGGCGCCATCGATCCGCTGCAGGAGTACTACCGCAACAGCGGCCATAAGTTCGATTTCAATGTCTACGGTCGTGCCGATGTGACGATTACCAATGGTCTGGCCGCCTATGCCGACCTGCAGTACCGTCATATCCATTACCGCATTGACGGCGTAAGCGACAACTTCGACTGGAATACCGCCTCGATGGCTCTGCTGGACATTCACCGTGACTATAATTTCTTTAATCCCAAACTGGGTCTGACTTACCTCAACGGCGACCACCGCGCCTTTGTGTCGTGGAGTGTGGCCCATAAGGAGCCGGTACGCGACAATTTCACCGATGCCGACCCGCAGCACTACCCCGAGGCCGAACGACTTTTCGACTATGAGCTGGGGTACAGCTACGACTGCCGTCTGTTCAGCCTCGCGGCCAACCTCTATTATATGGACTATAAAGACCAGCTGGTAGTGACCGGTCAGCTGAGCGATACCGGCAATCCTCTCAGTATTAACGTGCCCGACTCGTACCGCATGGGTGTGGAGCTGCAGGGAGCACTGCGTCCGGTGAGCTGGTTCGACTGGCAGCTGAACGCAACCTTGTCGCGCAACCGCATAAAAAACTTTGTGGAGTACATCTACGAAGACGAGTGGACAAACCCCATAAGCATCGACTGCGGCGACACCCCTATAGCCTTCTCGCCCTCGTTGGTAATGGGCAATACCTTTAATTTCCACTGGCTGGGTTTCGATGCCTCGCTGCAGACCAAATATGTGGGCAAGCAGTACATGAACAATGCCCGCAGCGAAGAAGCCCTGCTCAACAGCTACTGTGTAACCGACCTGCATCTGGGTTATACATTCAAGGAACTCAAAGGTATCAAGGAGTTGCGCCTTGGTTTTGCAGTATACAATCTCTTCAACGAAAAGTACTGCAACAATGGCTATGCCGGCGCCGGCTATTATGTTGAGGACGGCAAAAATGTAATATACCGTTACGCCGGTTTCGCGGCACAGGCCACAACCAACGTAATGGGTACCGTGTCGTTGAAATTCTGATTATGGACCTGACACTCGAAATACTGGGCTTCTGCATAGGCCTGCTTTATCTGTGGTATGAGTATCATGCCTCGTGGCGCATGTGGGTGGTATCAGTGGTTATGCCAATGATATCAATGTGGATTTATTTCCGCAAAGGCCTCTATGCCGATTTCAGCATAAATATATACTACCTGGTGATTGCAGTCTACGGCTTTATATCGTGGCGGCTTGGCAAGCCCGGCAAGAAGGACAAAAAGCCTCGAGCCATAAGCCGGATGCCGGTGTGGGCCTGGTTTGCATCGATCGGAGCAGCCATTGTGCTTTGGTACGCCATGGGCTGGGCGCTCGACACACAGACCGACAGTACCGTGCCATGGTACGATGCCTTCACCACCGCCATGAGTATCGTGGGCATGTGGTTGCTGGCCAGAAAGTACCTCGAGCAGTGGATTGCCTGGATAATAGTCGATGCGGTATGCGTATGGCTCTATGCCTACAAAGGCATTTACTTCTACTCGGCACTCTACGGCATATACACCATCATAGCCTTTTTCGGCTACGCCAAGTGGCTGAGGATGATGAAAGAAGGAAAATAAGTAAAAAAGCGACGCATAGGCGTCGCTTTTTTGTTGATATTTGTAATGACAAAGGTGCAAAGGCGAGCGCGACGCTCTCGTATTTCATACGATGTGCATAAACGCGTTACGGCACTGGACTAAACGCGCCGGTATCGATAAGCATATAACATGGCTCTGCGCCTGGCACTCATTTGCCGTTAATATCCTTAACAACGGTGCGAATATAAAGACCGTGGCAAGCCTGTTAGGTAAAGCACACTGAGAAGTACACTCGCGCCGTGGATAGCCTCAAAGAAGCCGCTATAAATAGTTTGCCGGAGTTGGAGTTGTGAATCCCCTATTTGACATTCACCAAAATATCGCGTTTAAACAGACTATAATACGGCTTTTGGCTCGGAGATTACTTTCCAACTTTCAAGAGCCATAGGCAATGATCCATTACAACATGTTATGCGCAATGTCACGGTACAAGTTCTCACTACGGTTGCTGATTCTGTTTTTAGATATATACTCCACACTGTTTTTACATCATAGCCACCTTCGGATGATAACGAGCATATTGTATCGTCCTCGTACAATGCTATTATTTCTGCGACTTTAGGCCGGCTGTTCAGATGTTCCTTTGCTTTTGCTATAGCGAAAGTTTTTGCGTATACAATATATGCATCATAGCCATCCTTATCTTTAATAGCTTTTACGTTGTCGGTCATTGTCCATATCTTGAAAAACAATATTACCTGAAGCACCCCTACAATAAGGAGTATTAACCAAATTAAAAATTCCATAGCATAGAAATATTAAAAAGAAACTTTAGTTTAAAATGCTTTCATTGTGCCCATGACGCGGTAGACAAGGGCGATTTTGTTGATTGGTATTTCTTGTTCGTCGTATTCTTTGTTTGTGGGAATGAGGCGGTAAAAGCCGTTGTGGCTGCTACGGCCAAGGAGTTTGATGGTGCGCATGCCGTTTGTGGTGATGAAGCCATAGACGTTGCCAAATGGCAGGAACGAAAATTTAATCGGGAGTCTTATTTATTTCGCCCTTATTGGATTTGCTCTTGCCGGAATCTATTTTGTCATCGTCTTTAATCTTGTATGAGATTTCTATTTCGGTCTTCATAAGAGGGCCGTCCAAGTCCATATTTATTACCTTGATGAACCCAACGATAAGAAGAAATATCGCTACTACTAAAAAGATTACACCAATGATGTGCCCAATGATAATTTCCATTTCCATACAGATTATTTTTACTTGTGCAAATATAATTAATCCATAGATAAATAACAAAATAAAATGTCAAAAAATACTATATCCATTGATTTTGTAATATCCGATGGAAAGGACGGGCTGAAAAACTGACTCTTGGCGCTGATGCCCTGCGAAAAATTATGGAGCAAAATGTCAAAGTCGCACCAAGTTTTGAAAAGAAATTGTTTTTTCTGTGCTTTGCAACAAATAATAAGCCCTCTGTAATTCAGTTGATTACAGAGGGCTGCATGTGCCCGGAGCGGGACTCGAACCCGCACAGCCGAAAAGGCCAAGGGATTTTAAGTCCCTCGTGTCTACCATTCCACCATCCGGGCAAATGTGGGGCAAAGTTACAGATTTTTTTTTAATCTGCAATACGTATGTCGCGAAAATTTGCTAACTTTGCATTATATTTCGATTCATGCCCCGGTAGTTCAACGGATAGAATAGAAGTTTCCTAAACTTTAGATAGCAGTTCGATTCTGCTCCGGGGTACAATGTATTTCGCCCCGCATGGGGCGAAATGTGTTTTAGAACTAATGGTTGCAGCCGAAGAACTTAAAGCTGAATGTCTGCGCCGCCGCTATGCCGCGCTGCTTGAAAAGCCCGACACTTTTCCGTCGGGCCACAACTGGGCGTATATAATCGAGCACCGCATGACCGGCCTCGGCCCGGCGCTTTACCGCAAGTATCTTGTGGCACTGATGCTTCAGGAGGAACAGCGCAGCGGACTGCATGTGGTGGCTCTGAAGTATTTTCCGGAATATCTGCGGAGTGTCGACCGACGACATGCTCTCGACACTGTCTACGGCGATGTGTCCACAATGCCCGACGAGTTTGTGCGCCTTGTCGACGAATGTCAGTTCTTCGACGCCGTGCGCCTGCAGAGTCTTCTTGCCGCAGGCGATGCCGCCTCGCTGCAGTTGGTGGTGCGCTGTCTGCCGGCATTCCAGCCCGAGTACGACCGCAGCGACCTTGAGTCCATGGAGCGTCTGCTGCACTCTTTAAGGCAGCTTCCGCCGTTGGGCAGGGTAGAGGAGCGCCGCACATTATTAGGAGCCAGGCGTGTGTATATGTGTCCGTATGGCCACAGCAACAATGTCGAAGCGGAGTTCTGCGCCGAGTGTGGCTGCGACATCTACGGCCTCGACGAGGAGGGCCGCAAGGCTATATCGGATTTTGGCCTGCGCTGTGAGGCTTTGCGCGACATGTTACGGGATTTATCATATTTTAACCGAGATGGGCAATAATATTGCTCCTGAAAATCCGTAACTTTGTAACAGAAACTAAAAACAGTCCAAAAATGGAAAAACCTAAGAAAAGTACAAAGAAGACAGCTGTGGACGAAGGCAATCCGCAGGCTGCCCGGCTCGAAGCCCTTGCTCAGGCAATGGGGCGTATAGAAAAAGCATACGGTCGCGGCGCCGTGATGAAACTCGGCGACGAAGTGGTAGAGGATGTCGACGTGATTCCCACCGGTTCAGTAGGCCTCAACTATGCTCTTGGTGTGGGCGGTTACCCCCGCGGACGTATCATTGAGATATTCGGTCCGGAATCGTCGGGTAAGACCACTCTGGCCATCCATGCCATAGCCGAGGCGCAGAAGCAGGGCGGCATCGCGGCCATTATCGACGCCGAACATGCCTTTGACCGCTTCTATGCCCAGCAGCTTGGTGTAGACATCAACAATCTGCTTATTTCGCAGCCCGACAACGGCGAGCAGGCCCTTGAAATCGCCGAGCAGCTGATACGCTCGAGCGCCATCGATATTCTGGTGGTCGACTCCGTGGCCGCGCTGACGCCCAAAAATGAAATCGAAGGCGAGATGGGCGACCGCAATATGGGTCTGCAGGCACGCCTTATGTCGCAGGCCATGCGTAAGCTCACCGGCGCCATATCGCGCACCAACACCACCTGTATTTTCATAAACCAGTTGCGTGAGAAAATAGGTCAGATGTTCGGCCCCACCGAAACCACCACCGGCGGAAACGCGCTGAAATTCTATGCTTCGGTGCGTATCGACATCCGCTCGCGCAATCCTATCAAGGACGGCGACGATGTGCTTGGCAAACGCGCCTTTATAAAGGTGGTGAAAAACAAGGTGGCCCCTCCCTTCAAGCGCGCCGAGTTCGACATCATGTTCGGCGAGGGCATCAGCAAAACCGGCGAGGTAATAGACCTTGGTGTTGAATATGGCGTGATAAAGAAGAGCGGTTCGTGGTTCAGCTACAACGACACCAAGCTCGGCCAGGGCCGCGAGGGTGTGAAGTCCATGCTGGCCGACAATCCCGAACTGCTCGACGAACTCAGCCGTGCCGTGGCCGATGCCATGAAACAGGCCGAGGAAGAACGTCGCGGCAAAAACGGCTCCCCGGCCCGCAAGCCAAAGGCCTCAGAGGAGGAGCCGGCTGCCCCGGCTAAAGAGTCCGACGGCACTCTGGACTTCGACGACAGTCTGCCCGACGATTTCTCGATTGAAGAAGATCTCTGATATTGACTTTAAATACCCCTAAGAAAGTGCGAACCGACGAAGAAGTAAAAGACTGCACACTGCTGGGTAACCAGGGTGTGAAATATCCAACCGACTATGCGCCCGAGGTGCTGGAAACTTTCATCAACAAGCATCCCGGCAATGAATATCTGGTTACGTTCAACTGCCCGGAATTCACCTCGCTGTGCCCCATTACCGGCCAACCTGATTTCGCGCGCATTATAATAAACTATATACCGCGCGAACGCATGGTCGAAAGCAAGAGTCTGAAACTGTACCTGTTCAGTTTCCGCAACCACGGCGACTTTCACGAAGACTGCGTGAACGTGATTATGAAAGATCTGGTGAAGCTGATGGATCCTCGTTATATAGAGGTGATTGGCATGTTTACTCCCCGTGGCGGCATATCCATATATCCCTTTGCCAACTATGGCGACGCCGAACATCAGGAACTGGCACGCCAGCGCATGCTCCAGGCATTTTCAAACTATAATATGGTAAAATAAATATGGGAAAAGATACTTTGATGGTGCTGTCGGGCGGCATGGACTCCGTGACCATGCTCTACGAATACGCACACCGCATTGACCTGGCCGTTAACTTCATCTACGGTTCGAACCACAATATGCGCGAGTTGGAGTTCGCGCGCCTGCACTGCAAGCGTCTGGGTATCGAACTGGTGGAAATCGACCTCAGTTTCATAGGCGAGAATTTCCATTCGTCGCTTCTCGAGGGTTCCGACGCCATACCCGAAGGCGAGTACGACTTCGACAATATGAAAAGCACCGTGGTGCCTTTCCGCAACGGCATCATGCTGGCTGCTGCCGCCGGTCTGGCCGAGAGCCGGGGTATTAAAGCTGTGATGATTGCCAACCATGCGGGCGACCATGCACTGTATCCCGATTGCCGCGACTCATTTATCCGTGCCATGGCCGGAGCCATCGCCGAGGGTACATACGACCGTATTGAACTTCGTGCGCCATATAGTCTGCTTACCAAGACACAGATTGCCGAGCGTGGCAAGAGTATGGAGCTTGACTACAGCGAAACCTATAGTTGCTACAAGGGCGGTGAAAAGCATTGCGGACGCTGCGGCACATGCCAGGAGCGCAAATCAGCTCTGGCTGAAGCCGGTATCGACGACCCTACAGAATACGAAGAATAGTACATAGGCAGCAGTTGTTGCCTATTAATACTCGCCTGTGCCATCCCGTTGTTCTGACGGGATGGCACAGGCAAGTTTTTTATTTCCCTCGGAGAGCCGCCAACAGCCTCTAAATTATGCGAACTCCAGCGGACGGCCCGGTGCCTCAGGTGCGGCGCCGTTGATCCATGTGCGGAGTACCCGCCAGCCGAGGTGTTCGCCGGCCATGGGAGTCCAGCCGCAGAGGCTCAGCACATCACTGTCCTGCACTATCCGGTCGTGGCGTTCCACCAGCACCAGGTCGGCGTAGTAGCCTTCGGCTATGCTGCCGCGGCCACGTATGCCGAACAGCTCGGCTGGAGCCTGTGCCATCTTGCGGGCCACGAATGCAGGATTGTCGTACAGCGTTAGCATTGCCGGCAACGAGAACTGTACCATAGGCGAGCCGCTGGCAGCTTTCAGCAGGTCGCCGGCTTTGTCGGCCGGCAGATGTGGGGCGTGGTCGGTGGCCACCATGTCGAGTCGCCCTTCGACAAGTGCCGAACGCAGGCGCTCGCGGTGTTCGGGGCCTTTTACGGCCGGATTCATTTTTATACGCGCACCGCGACGTTTGTAGTCGTCGGAACACCACCACAGATGGTGGGGCGACACCTCGGCGGTGATTCGTTTGCCGGCTACGGGACCGGCATCGAGCAAGGCGCACTCGTCGGCAGTCGACACGTGGGCCAGATGCAGACGCGAGCCGTAGCGTGATGCCAGTTCCATAGCCCGTTCGGAGGCTCTCACACAGGCCTCGACCGAGCGCAGCCGGCTGTGCAGACTCACAGGCAATTCTTCGCCGAACTCGGCGCGCAGGCGCTGCAGGTTGGCGGCTATGACGGTATCGTCTTCGGCATGTACCACTATCGGCGCCTCGACTTCGGCAAATATGGCCTCGACGGCTCCATTGCCTTCCACTGCCATATTGCCGGTACTCTGACCCATGAACAGCTTTACACCCGGCACGCGGTCGAACGGCAGACTGCGCAGCAGCCCGAGATTGTCGCTTGTGGCCCCCATGAAGAAAGCGTAGTTGCCCACGGCGCTTGCGGCGGCGATGCGGTTTTTCTCCTCCCACGCTTCGAGTGTGGTTGTGGGCGGAATGGTGTTGGGCATGTCAATCCAGCTGGTCACACCTCCGGCAGCCGCGGCGCGGCTCTCCGAAGCCATTGTGGCCTTATGGATAAGGCCGGGTTCGCGGAAGTGGACATGGCAGTCGATGGCGCCGGGCATGAGAGTGGCTCCGCAGGCGTCGACAACTTCGGTGGCCTCGCCTGTAAGTTCTGCCGGTGCCGGCCCCTGTCCGGTGCGGATTATACGTTCGCCTTCGATGGCCACATATCCTAAAAGTGGCGCCTCCGAGCTTGGAAACACCACCTGTGCGTTATGAATCAATAACATATTTCAATTATTGTAATAAGAGCCTGTCTAAAAACTCATGCTTTATACTTCTTGAAAAAACTGTTCCACTTCAGCCTTATCACACCGAACACGGCCTCTCCGAAGATGCTCGAGTTCATCTTGCTGGTGCCAAGCACACGGTTTACGAAGATAATGGGCACTTCGGTAATGCGGAAACCGTATTTGTAGGCTGTGAACTTCATTTCAATCTGGAAGGCATAGCCCTTGAACTTGATTTTGTCCAGGTCCATTGTTCGCAGCACTTTACTGTGATAGCATACAAATCCGGCGGTGGTGTCGTGGATGGGCATACGTGTAATCATGCGTACATATTTCGAGGCGTAATAGCTCATAAGTACACGTCCCATTGGCCAGTTGACTACGTTCACGCCGGTGACGTATCGCGAACCAACGGCCACATCGGCGCCGTCGACTGCCACGGCCTTGTACAGTTTCAGCAGGTCGAGTGGATTGTGCGAGAAGTCGGCGTCCATCTCGAATATGTATTCGTAGCCGTGGTCGAGGGCGAATTTGAAACCTGTGATGTATGCAGTGCCCAGACCGAGTTTGCCGGAGCGCTCTATAATATGTATGCGGCCCGGGGCTGCGGCCATCATGTCTTTTACAATGGCGGCTGTGCCGTCGGGCGAGTTGTCGTCTATTACGAGAATGTCGAACTGATGTTCGAGCGCGAGAACTGCCTTGATAATAGCTTCGGCATTCTCGCGTTCGTTGTACATCGGTATGATTACCACCGAGTCCCGGCGGCTGTCAGAATCATTAGTCATTTCAATTCGCAAAGGTCTTAAAATGTTTCAAGAAACCATAGAACCATAGCTTGCCATAGAACTATAAAAAGTGTTGCTATGGAAAGCTATGCTTCTATGATTTCTGTATCAAACCGGTCAGTGACCTTTAACTTTTTATATTCAACATCAGATAGCGTCGTCCTCCACCGATTCGATGGCTTCGGCGGCAGGAACGGCTGAATCGTCGGCGGTAGCGGCCTCGAGTTTCTTCATGATAGAGAAGATGAAGGCAGCCGAAAGCAGACAGATTACAATAAGTATGGCCCAGATAACGTACACCGGAATCTTGCCCCACAGCAGCATGGGAATCGATACCAGGTAGTTGCCGATGGCCGTAGCGGCAAACCAGCCGCCCATCATCGAGCCTTTGAGCTTGGGAGGAGCCACTTTGGATACGAACGATATACCCATGGGCGACAACAGCAGTTCGGCAAAGGTAAGCAGCAGATAGGTGCTTATGAGCCAGTTGGGCGATACTTCGCCGTTGGTGCCTACCAGCGACAGAGATGCCAGTACCATCACGCCGTAGGCAGCGCCGGCCATAATCATGCCGTAGCCAATTTTACGGGGTGCCGAAGGCTCTTTGCCCTTGCCGGCCAGCCAGGCGAACAGGGCCATGGAGAACGGAGTCAGAGCCACTACGTAGAAGGGGTTGAACTGCTGATAGATAGCGGGGTCAATGCCTTCGACAGTGGCGGGGGTTTGGTTGTAGATATATACCACTACTCCAAGGCAGGCGGCGAGTACGAGGGCGCAGATTACACGGCCCTTGTTGGTGCTGCTCTGAATCATGCCGAAGAAAGCGTAAACACCGGCGGCGATGGATGCCAGTGCCCAGATATTGAAGCCGATGCGGGTCCAGCCGGTGGCTACCGACGAAGTACAGCTCTTGGCGAACTCAGTCAGAGTCTGGCCGTTCTGGTGGAATACCATCCAGAAGAAGATAACTACAGCGAACACCAGCAGCAGGGCAACTACGCGCTGCTTGGTCTGCTGGGGAGTGAGCTCCTTGACATTCTGCTGAGCGGCTGCGGCGGCTTTGGGGTCTTTTTTGTTATCGATGATATGAGCGTAGGTCTTGCGTCCGAGGAAGTATATGAGGAAGCTGATAATCAGCGACACGCATGCCAGACCGAATGCCCACGAGCAACCGTTGGCAAAGTTGGTGATGTAGCCGGTGGCGAAGTCGCTGAGGTTCGATACTTCCATGCCGCAGCGGCTTGCGAAGTCCGACAGATAGTTGCTCAGGAACGCACCCAGGTCGGCGCCCGGTTCCATGCCGTTCTTGGCGGCGAACTCGGTCATGGCCTTGATGGTTTCCTCGTTCTGTGGCATGTTGGTGAAGTTCTGGGTGTCGATGCACCAGTTGCTCACGGTGGCGGCCATGGGGTCGTTGGTGAGGTAACCGGCCTTGGAGAGGGCCCAGTTCTTGAGGCCTACGGCAGCCATGGGAGCGAACATCGAGCCCAGGTTGATGGCCATGTAGAACAGCGAGAAAGCCGAGTCGCGCTTGTCGGCGTAGCGCTGTTCATTATAAAGGTCGCCCACCATTACCTGCAGGTTGCCCTTGAACAGGCCGGTACCTGCCGAAATCAGCAGCAGGGCGGCAAAAAGAATCATAAGCGAAGTATTGCTGCGTACGGCAGTCGGAGCCGACATAAGGGCATAGCCCACAAACATCACGGCAATACCGGTGGTTACACACTTGGAGAAGCTCCATTTGTCGGCGAGCCAGCCACCTACCAGAGGCATAAAATATACTAAGGCAAGGAAGATTGAAAAAATCTGGCCGGTCCAGGCTGCATCGAGGCCGAACTTGGCCTGGATATAGAACAGGAAAATCGCCAGCATGGTGTAGTAGCCGAAACGCTCGCCTGTGTTGGCTAACGCTAAGACATACAACGCTTTGGGTTGGTTCTTGAACATGATATTATTTTGTTGGATTTGTAAATAGTCACTCGCGCTGCGGGCTCGCGCCCGGTTTCAGTGTGCTAAGATACGCATTATTTTTCGGATTTCGGCTTTTTTTATGTAAATTTGCAGAGAAAATGTTTCCGGCGAGTGTTGCAGAACCATATTCCGCAACACCTTTGCCATCCCCCTTGTTCGTACAATATGCAGATTGCAAACAATAATTTACCCGAAGACATACAGCAGGCCAAACTTCGCTTCGGCATCGTAGGGTCTGCCCCTGCTCTGGTGGGTGCCGTGCAGCGCGCTATCAAGGTGGCCCCTATTGACCTCAGTGTGCTGGTGGTGGGCGAGAGCGGCGCCGGCAAGGAGTTTTTTCCTAAGATAATACACGCTTACTCGGCACGCAAACACGCCAAATACATTGCCGTGAACTGCGGCGCCATACCCGAAGGTACTATCGACTCGGAGCTGTTCGGCCACGAGAAGGGCTCCTTTACCGGCGCGGTGGCGTCGCGCAAGGGCTACTTCGAGGAGGCCGACGGAGGCACCATATTCCTTGATGAAGTGGCCGAGCTGCCTTTGACTACTCAGGCGCGCCTGCTGCGTGTACTTGAATCAGGCGAGTTTCTGAAGGTGGGTTCCAGTACCGTACAGCGTACCAATATCCGCGTAGTGGCCGCTACAAATGTCGACATGAGCCGTGCCGTGGCCGAGGGGCGCTTTCGCGAAGACCTCTACTACCGCCTGTCGACCGTGCAGATTTCCGTGCCGCCCCTGCGCGACCGTGGCAGCGACATAATGTTGCTGGCCCGTAAATTCGCCTCTGACTTCAGTGAGCGATACCGCTTGCCCGGCATCAGTTTTTCTGACGAGGCGCGCCGGGCACTGCTGCACTACCGCTGGCCCGGCAACGTGCGCCAGCTCAAAAACGTAATCGAGCAGCTGGCTTTGTTCGAGGCCGACAATACAGTCAGTGTGGACACACTGCAGCAGTATCTGCCGGCCAACGCCACCGTGTTCACTCCGGCCCTTTCGGGCAGCGATCGGTACGACTATCAGCGCGAGCGCGAGATGCTCTTTAATCTTATATTCAGGATGCAGCAGCAAATCGACGAACTCCGTGCCCGCGCAGGCCTCCAGTCGACTCTGCCATCCAAAGCAGAAACCGTCGACGAGTTCGAGGACATCACCCAGCAGACCCCGGCATCGGAGCGCCCTGTGCCGATGGCCCTGACCAAGTTCAGTATACAGCAGCCCGAAGCCAACACCGAAGCCGAGCGGCGCGCCATAAAGGATGCTCTGGACCGCAACGACGGTCGCCGCAAAGCCGCCGCCCGCGAACTCAATATAAGCGAACGAACCCTATATCGTAAAATTAAGGAATATGGCCTGGAATAAGCTGCGACTCATAATGGTGCTGCTGGCCGCGTTTGTAGCGTTGCCGGGCTGCATACCCCGCTTTACGCTCAATGGCTCGGCAATCGACTACACGGTGTACAAAACCATACATGTGTCGGAATTTCCTATCCGCGCCGCTCTGGTGTACCCGCCTCTGCAGCAGACCTTTGAAAACGAACTGCTCGACTATATAACCCGCAATACACGCCTGCAGACCACCGACGGTGCGGCCGACATGCAGCTCGAAGGCGAAATCACCGGTTACTCGCTATCGCCGCAGGCGGTGACCGAGGACGCATACGCATCCAAAACCCGACTGACGATAACAGTGCGAGTGAAATATCTCGACAACAAGGCCGAAGGCAAGGACACCGACGAGAGTTTCAGCGCCTATCGCGACTTCGACTCATCGGTAATGCTTACCGACGTGCAGGACGAACTCTGCCAGGAAATATCGAAAGAACTCGTAGAACTTATATTCAACGCCACCCTCGGCGACTGGTAAGCACATGGACGCGCAACTGCAAGAACTCCGACAATACCTGCAGGGCGACAGCCCCGCGGCTCCGGCCCCCGATGTACTGCGCGGCCTTATGGCGGCATATCCTTACTTTGCTGCGCCGGTGGCGGCGATGCTGCGCCTGTACGGCCACGACATGAATCCCGCCGAACTCTCGGCACTGCGCTCACGCCTGGGTGTGATGCTGGGCGGAACTGACCCCGCACTGCGCGCCACATGCGGCCTCGACGACAGCTCATTCTATCCCGACGCCACCGACCGGCGCCCCGATACCACCGACGCCCTCGATACTTTCTTTGCCACATACGGCAAAACATCGCCCGAAGAAGAAGCCCTGCTCGAACGGCTTATATTCAACCCTGTGCCCGATTACGCCGACCTGCTGGCTCACGAAGAGGGGCGCGACCCGGTGCCGGACCCCGACGACGGAATACCCGACATCAAGAATCTTGCCGCCAAGCTGGCACGTCACGAACAATCCGAACAGCCTGCTCAACCGGCAGCCGAAGCCGAAGCGCCCGCTCAGACACCCGTACAGGCCCCGCAGAGCAGCGACGACTCGCTCCTGAGTGAGAGCCTGGCCAAAATATTTATAAAACAAGGGCGATATGAGCGTGCGTATGAAATTATTAGCAATTTAAATTTGAATTATCCGGAAAAAAGTGTTTACTTTGCAGACCAATTGCGGTTTTTGCGCAAACTGATACTTATCCAAAAGAAAAATAACCATAAATAATATGTATCTCGTACTTAGCATTCTCACAATTCTTGTAGCCGTGCTCCTGATCGGCATCGTTCTGATTCAGAAATCCAAAGGCGGCGGTCTGTCGTCGCAGTTCGGCGGCGCCGGCAATGTGATGGGCGTCCGTCAGACCAACAGCTTCCTCGAAAAAACCACCTGGACTTTGGCTGCTCTTATAGTAGTACTCTCCATAGCCTCGTCGTTCGCTCTCCGCGGCGAATCCAAAGCTGAAACCCGCTTCAACGCTCCCGCGGCTCCCGCTCCCGCTGCAGCAACCACCACCAATACTCCGGTTGCGGCCGAAACCGAAGCCCCCGCAGCAGCAACTCCGGCAGCAGAATAAAAACATATTCACGAACCATACAACTGGTACGCGGCATGCCGCGTCCGCGTCTGTCATTGACTCGCGCGGACGTGGTGTGTTATATACATACTTCAGACAATAGACTAAATGCAACGCTCTGATTTTGAGATAATGGCGCCGGTCGGCTGTTACGAGTCGCTCCACGCCGCCATCGATGCCGGAGCAGATGCCGTATACTTCGGTGTCGGACGGCTCAACATGCGCTCCAAGTCGAGCGTGAATTTTACTATCGACGACCTGCACAACATAGCAGACATCTGCGAACGTGCCGGCGTGAAATCGTATCTGACCGTCAATACCATTGCTTATGACGATGATTTGCCGGCAATATACGAGGTTATCGACGCCGTGGCCGGGAGTCACATATCGGCAATCATAGCCAGCGACATCGCCACCATACTGTATGCGCGCGAAAAAGGAGTGGAGGTGCATATCTCCACACAATGTAATATCAGCAATACCGAGGCGCTGCGCTTCTACAGCCGCTGGGCTGATGTGGCCGTGCTGGCACGAGAACTGAACATGGATCAGGTGGCAGCCATACACAGGGCCATAGAAGAGCAGAACATATGCGGACCCGCCGGCAAGCCGGTGCGTATAGAAATGTTCTGCCACGGTGCGTTGTGCATGGCGGTTTCGGGCAAATGCTATCTGTCGCTGCATCAGATGAACAGCAGCGCCAACCGCGGGGCATGCACTCAGATTTGCCGTCGCGGTTACGAGGTCACCGACCTTGAAACCGGCGACCAGCTGCAGGTCGACAACAAATATATAATGTCGCCCAAAGACCTCAAGACAATCCACTTCCTTGACCGCATGATCGACGCCGGCGTGAGGGTGTTCAAAATCGAAGGTCGCGCCCGTGGCCCCGAATATGTAAAAATCGCCGTGCAATGTTACAGTGAGGCCATAGAAGCGATATGCAATGGCACTTACAATGCCGAACTGGTAGCCGGCTGGGACGAACGCCTCGGACGCATATTCAACCGCGGATTCTGGAACGGCTATTACCTGGGTCAGCGCCTTGGCGAGTGGTCCGGCAAATACGGCTCGTCGGCCACACGTGTTAAGCATTATACTGCCAAGGGAGTGAAATATTTTTCCAAGCTGGGTGTGGGCGAGTTCCTGCTTGAGGCCGGCACCCTGAGCGTGGGCGACGAAGTAGTAGTGACCGGCCCTACTACCGGTGCGCTGATTTTCGAGGTGACAGAGATTCAGGTTGGCTGCCGCAGTGTGCAGCAGGCCGTAAAGGGCGATGCCTTCTCGATTCCGGTGCCCGCAAAAATCAGGCCCTCCGACCGCCTTTACCGCTGGGAAAAAAACAACTGACTCCAAAGTGCGAATGCGGCTGCAATTACAATTTGTAAAGATGTGAAATAAGTCGTATATTTGCAGAAAATCTCTTACTTTAAATTATGGTACCCGAAATCAGTCAAAGAATTCAGGCTCTGGCAGTGTCACAGACCCTGGCTATGTCGCAACGGTCCAGCCAGCTACGCAGCGAAGGTGTGGATGTAATCAACCTGTCGGTAGGCGAACCCGACTTTATGACCCCTGCCCACATCAAGGAAGCTGCGGTCAAAGCCATTGAAGATAACTTCTCATTCTACACTCCGGTGCCGGGCTACATGTCGCTCCGCAAAGCGGTAAGCGAAAAGCTTTGCCGCGAAAACGGCGTGGAATATGCGCCCGAGCAGATTGTAGTTGGCAACGGCGCCAAGCAGGCGTTGTGCAACGTGGTGCTTGCAACCGTAAACTCCGGCGATGAAGTCCTTATACCCACTCCGGCATGGGTGAGTTACTTTGAGATGGTTAAGCTTGCAGAAGGCATCGGCGTGGCAGTTCCTTCAGGCATCGACACCGACTTCAAAATCACGCCTGAACAGCTCGAAAATGCTATTACCGAGCGCACACGACTGCTGATTTTCTGCTCTCCCTCAAATCCCACCGGCAGTGTGTACACTCGCGACGAATTGCAGAAACTGGTTGACGTGCTGGCAAAATATCCGCGCATAACCATAATCTCCGACGAGATTTACGAACACATAAATTATACCGGACAATTCACCTCCATGGCATCGTTCCCCGAAATCGCCGACCGTGTGGTTCTCATCAACGGTGTTTCCAAGGCCTATGCCATGACCGGCTGGCGTATCGGCTATTGCGCCGCTCCGCTAAATCTTGCCAAGGCTGTGAGCAAACTTCAGGGCCAGTACACATCGGGTGCCTCTTCGATTGCCCAGAAGGCCGCCGAAGCCGCTTACACCGGCTCGCAGGAGTGTGTGGCCGAAATGCGCAAGGCTTTTGAGCGCCGCCGCGACCTGGTGGTGCGCATGGCACGCGAGATTCCCGGTCTTAAGGTAAATGTGCCTATGGGAGCATTCTATCTTTTCCCTGAGGTGAGCGCTTATCTTGGCAAGAGCTTTGGTGACCGCCGTATCGAAACCAGTGCCGACCTGGCCATGTATCTGCTCGAAGAAGGCCACGTGGCCACCGTCGACGGCGGTGCGTTCGGCGCTCCCGGCTACATACGCCTTAGCTACGCCACCTCCGACGAACAGCTCACCGAGGCTATGCGTCGCATTGCGGCAGCGCTGGCCAAGCTTGTCTGATTTTTTAGCGAAATATAACGATATAACGCGGCGCACGGTCATCACAGGCTGTGCGCCGTTGTTGTATGTAGTTGTATAGGGTGTCATAAACACAACGGGGTCCACGCTCGCGCGTGGGCCCCGTATGTTAACCGTCCGGACAAACGGACGGCTAATCCAACTATAATTCATCATTCCCGGTAGCAGTACGATATACCGCACCATGAAATACTAATTCGCTAAAAGCGTTTCAAACTACTCTTTTCACTGCAAATTTACATAATATTTTTTAATCTCCAAATCTTTTACTAAATTTTTTTCGAGAATTATGTAAATATGTCGCAGTGCATTCTGTAGATAGTGCTGTCAAATGTCAATCAAATGCGGCGTAACGCTCTCATTGATGCTGTAGAACAGCTATATTTGCAATATTTGACATATCGCTGCACGGGCTGCTGGGTGCAAAAAATGCCCTCTGCGACCGCCGGGCGTGTCGCAGAGGGCATAATATGTTATAATTGTAATTATCAGTCGAAGCTTTCGGCCATTCGGCTCATGGCCTTGGCCGGGCTGACACGACGGTACAGGATGTCGTACATGCCGTCGAGTATGGGCATCACTACTTCGAGGTGCTTGTTTATATCGTGTATGCACTTTGTGCCATAGTAGCCCTCGGCGGTCTGTTCCATTTCCATCCGTGCGGCCTGTACCGAATAGCCTTTGCCAATCATGCTGCCGAAGTTGTGGTTGCGCGAGAAGCGCGAGTAGGCGGTCACCAGCAGGTCGCCCAGATATACGCTGTCGCAGATTTGGCGGGGCCGCGGATTCACGGCGTCGATAAACCGCTCCATCTCGCGTATGGCGTTGCTCACCAGCATGGCCAGGAAATTGTCGCCTTTCTTCATGCCGTGTATTATGCCGGCTGCGATGGCGTAGACGTTTTTGAGCACTGCGGCGTATTCAATGCCGTTGACATCGCTCGAGGTTATGGTGTGCGAGTTGTTGCCGGCTATGCAGCGGGCAAAACTTGCGGCACGGTCAATGTCGGTGCATCCTATGGTGAGGTACGACGGCCTGTCGAGAGCCACTTCCTCGGCATGGCAGGGGCCGCTGATTACGAGTGCTTTCGACGGGGCCACCCCGAAGCGGTGGATCATATAGTCGGTAATAAGCTCGTTTTCGTCGGGCACAATGCCTTTTATTGCCGAAACAATGGCTTTTTGGCTCAGGTCTACCTCAATCTTGGATATATGGTCCTTGAAATAGGGAGAGGGCATGGCCAGCAGCAGGGTGTCGCAGCTGTCGCATACCTTGTTTATATCGCTGGAGAATTCAATCCGCTCAATGTCGAAGGGTACGTCGGTGAGGTAGGCTGGGTTGTGGCGCAGCCGTTTGAACTCTTCGATACGGTCGTCGCGCCGCATATACCATGTAATGGTTTCGCAGTTCGACAGCAGCAGTTTGGCAAGAGCGGTGGCCCAGCTGCCACCACCCATCACAGCTATATTTCCGGGAAATTCCATGGCCGGTGCTTAGTTCTTCTCGGGACGCATCTGCGGGAAGAACAATACTTCCTGAATGGCGATCTGTCCGGTCATAAGCATTACCAGTCGGTCCATGCCTATGCCCATGCCCGATGTGGGGGGCATGCCGTACTCGAGTGCGCGCACAAAGTCGTGGTCGATAATCATGGCCTCGTCGTCGCCTTTTGCGCCCAGACGCATCTGCTCTACGAATCGTTCGTACTGGTCGATTGGGTCGTTGAGCTCTGAGTATGCGTTGCACAGCTCTTTGCCGTTAACCATCAGTTCGAAGCGCTCGGTGAGTTCGGGGTTTTCGCGATGGCGCTTGGTGAGGGGCGACATCTCAATGGGGTAGTCGGTGATGAAAGTGGGCTGTATGTAGTTGCCTTCGCATTTTTCGCCGAAAATTTCGTCGATAAGTTTGCCTTTGCCCATGCTCTTGTCTACTTCGATATGCAGGTCGGCGCATACCTGACGCAGACGGTCTTCGTCCATGCCGGTGATGTCCACTCCGGTGTGGTCCTTGATGGCCTGCGCCATGGTTACACGGCGGAAGGGAGCCTTGAAATCAATTTCCTTGTCGCCTACCTGTACTTTGGTGGTGCCGTTTACGTCGAGGCATATTTTTTCGAGCATCTTTTCGGTGAACTCCATCATCCAGTTGTAGTCCTTGTAGGCTACGTAAATTTCCATGCAGGTGAACTCCGGGTTGTGTGTGCGGTCCATACCTTCGTTGCGGAAGTTCTTGGAAAATTCGTACACACCGTCGAAGCCGCCTACGATAAGGCGCTTCAGGTAAAGTTCGTTGGCGATGCGCAGATACAGCGGAATGTCGAGGGCGTTGTGGTGGGTTATGAACGGACGCGCCGCCGCACCGCCGGCAATGCTCTGCAGAATCGGAGTTTCCACTTCGATGTATCCGGCGTTGTTGAAATATTCGCGCATGGAGTTGTACACTTTGGTGCGCTTGAGGAATATGTCTTTGATGCCTTTGTTCACCACCAGGTCGACGTAGCGGCGGCGGTAACGCAGTTCCGGGTCGTCGAACGAGTCGTATGCCACACCGTCTTTCATTTTTACGATGGGCAGGGGGCGCAGGCTCTTGGCCAGCACGGTGAGGCTTTGGGCGTGTATTGAAATCTCGCCGGTTTTGGTGCGGAACACAAAGCCGGTGACGCCGATAAAGTCGCCGATGTCGAGCAGTTTCTTGAATACGGTGTTGTAAAGTTCCTTGTCTTCTCCTGGGCAGATGTCGTCGCGTGAGATGTAAAGCTGAATTCTGCCGTCGGCGTCCTGCAGCTCCACAAACGAAGCCTTGCCCATAATGCGGCGGCTCATTATTCTGCCTGCCACAGCTACCTGACGGGGTTCTTCGTCGTCTTTAAAGTTTTCCTTGATTTCAACCGAATGGCCGGTTACAGGAAATTCGGCGGCGGGATATGGCTCTATGCCCATCAGACGGAGGGTTTCGAGCGAACCACGGCGCAGCACTTCTTGTTCGCTGAGTTCTGAAGGATTCATAATATGCTGTATTTTAAAAGTTTCTTAATTAAGACTACAAAGTTAGCAATTTTTACGCGAGTGAGCAAACTATTGCACAAACAATGTTTTGTGGGCAATCCACTGCACTAAGCGGAGAGTGCGAGTGTATGCAGGCCGGCATGTTTGGCGATTATTCTGGGTATCGGCTTTAAAAGGTTGTATTTTAGTGGTTTGTATTAAAGCAGTTTGCGGTAGCCTGTTGTGGATTTGTGCTGGCGAAAGTGCGCTATAGGTGTCATAACATAGGCAATGTTCCCACTTTTTCTGTGTAATCTCTAACAAAACCACCTAAATTAAAATATTTTAACATAAAATCATTGAATAATTATTGACATTTAAAGAAAAAGCACTTATCTTTGCAACACATGCAAAAAAAGGCATAAAGCAACACTTGAATTTTGGTTATGAGGGAGGTGCGTTACTGTGAAGTAGCGCACTTTCGTTATGTGCGCAGTTGCGGCCTTATGGTTGCTGATTGAATCCGACAGCAGGCTTCGAACTTATAAAATAAATAAAATATCAACTCAAAATTTGGTTACTACAAAAATTGTTTGTAATTTAGTGGAAATATCTAAAACCGCATTGGGGCGAAACGACATACGCCCGACATAATACCGTAGGAAACAAATCTCTAACATAAACACAATGAGCTATCTGAAATTTGATAAGAATCTGCTTATCAACCTTGACCAGTCGTTGCCCAAAGAGATGTTGCGAACAAACATGAGTGGCGCATACCACTGCACCACTCTGCCCGGATGCAACACCCGCAAGCAACACGGACTGCTGGTAATTCCCATCAAGGAGCTCGGCAACAAACCATACGTGATGCTGTCGAGCCTCGACGAAACCGTGATTCAGCATGGCGCGCCTTTCAATCTGGGCCTTCACCGTTATCAAGGCGGCGTTTACAGCCCTAACGGACACAAATATATCCGCGAATTCGATTGCGAAAGTGTGCCCCGCATGACATACCGCGTGGGCGGTGTGATTCTTACTAAAGAAAAAGTTTTCATCTCACACGAAAACCGTATTCTCATCCGATACACTCTCGTTGAAGCACACTCCCCCACAACACTGCGGTTCAAGCCATTTCTGGCATTCCGCGAAAGCAACAGCCTGTGCGTGGCGAACGATGCCGTAAACCGCGAAATCGACCAGGTCGACAACGGTATCGGCTCCTGTCTGTATCCGGGTTTCCCCACTCTGTACATGCAGTTCAGCCGCAAGCCCGTGTGGGTCGACGAGCCCAACTGGTACAACGGCATAGAGTACATAAAGGACATGGAGCGCGGTGTGCCTTACTGCGAGGACCTGTGGGTGCCCGGCTACTTTGAAATCCCCATCAAAAAGGGTGAGTCGATAATCTTCTCGGCCGGTGTTGAGCCTGTAAAACCACGCTCACTGGCCAAGATGTACGACAACGAGGTAACCACCCGCACCCCGCGTTCATCGTTCTTCAACTGTCTGAAAAACTCTGCCAAGCAGTTCTATGCAAAGGACGGCAAGGACATGTACGTGATAAGCGGCTTTCCGTGGGGTGTAGTGCTGGCACGCAACACATTCATGGCTCTGCCGGGCCTTACACTCGCTATTGACCACCGCTCCGACTTTGAGGCCATAATGGACACCGCTTCGGCTGCTCTGCAGCGCTTTATGGTCGACGGACAGACCGATGAACGTATTGCCGGTATCGACCTGCCCGACATACCGCTGTGGTGCGTATGGGCGCTACAGCAGTACGCCAAGTCTGCCGGCATGCAGAAAGCACGTGAAAAATACGGACGTCTGGCTATGGAAATCGTGGACTACATACTCGCCGACCGACATCCGAACCTCAGTGTCGACCCCGCAAGCGGTCTGCTCGAAACCGACGGTTCGCGCGGCCCGGTGTCGTGGATGAACTCAGTAATCGACGGACGCCCCGTGGTTTACCGCAGCGGACGTCTGGTAGAGTTCAACGCGCTGTGGTATAACGCGCTGGGCTTTGTACTCGCCCTCACCGAGGGCTGGGAGCAGGCCGACCCCGCACGCCGCGAGAGCTGGCAGGAAGAATTCGACAAGATGGCACAGCCATTCGTCGATACCTTCCTCAACGATGCCGGCTACCTCTACGACTGGGTCGAAGCCAACTATGCCGAACCCTCCGTACGCCCCAACATGGCAGTGGCCATTGGCCTGGACTACTCGCCCCTGACACGTCGCCAGCGCAAGACAGTGCTCGACGTGGTGACCCGCGAGCTGCTCACTCCCAAGGGGCTGCGCACACTCTCGCCCAAGAGCTACGGCTACCGTCCGGCTTACCTGGGCTCGCCCCGTGAACGCGAGGAAGCGCTGCATCAGGGCCCCTCACGCCCGTGGCTGATGGGCTTCTACGCCGACGCCTATCTGAAAGTGTTCGGCATGAGCGGCGTAGGCTACATCGACCGCATGCTCATAGGCTTTGAAGACGACATGGCCACCGGCTGCATAGGCTCGCTATCGCAGCTATACGACGGCAACCCGCCCTTCAGCGGCCGCGGCGCTGTAAGCCACGCCACAAACGTGGCCGAAGTGTTGCGCACCATCCGAACCCTCAAGAAATTTGAATCTTAGACCATCATCCAATATATGAAAGCTTTAATGTTCGGCTGGGAATTCCCGCCTCATATCCTCGGTGGACTCGGCACCGCCTCCTACGGTCTGGTGAAGGGAATGCATGAGTGTGGCGGAATCGACATAAACTTTGTTATTCCCAAGCCTTTCGGCGATGAAGACCGTTCTTTCGCCAACATCATCGGCGCATCGCAGACTCCGGTGGCCTGGCGCGATGTAAGCCGCGACTACATAGAGTCGCGCATCGGACGCCTTATTTCCCCCGACCTCTACTTCGACCTGCGCAACCATATCTACGCAGACTTCAACTACATGCGCACCAACGACCTGGGATGCATCGAATTCTCAGGCCGCTACCCCGACAACCTCATAGAGGAAATCAACAACTACAGCATCACCGCAGGTGTGATAGCCCGTACCCTCGACTTTGATGTAATCCACTCGCACGACTGGCTTACCTATCCCGCAGGCATCCATGCCAAGCAGGTAAGCGGCAAGCCTATGGTAATCCATGTGCATGCCACCGACTTCGACCGCTCGCGCGGCAACGTCAACCCTACAGTATTCAACATCGAACGCGACGGCATGCTCCACGCCGACCATATCATTACCGTGTCGAACCTCACACGCCGCACCGTAATTGACCATTATGGCATCGACCCCGCCAAAGTCACCACTGTACACAACGCCGTGGTGCCACTGAGCGAAGAACTGCTGAACGTGCAGGTAAACAAGCCCAAAGAAAAAATCGTAACCTTCCTCGGACGCATTACCATGCAGAAAGGCCCCGAGTACTTCGTTGAAGCCGCCGCAAAGGTACTCAAGAACAACCACAACGTACGCTTTGTAATGGCCGGCAGCGGCGACATGATGGACAAGATGATTGCCCTGGCTGCCGAACGAGGCATCGCCGACCGCTTCCACTTCCCCGGATTCCAGAAAGGCAAGCAGGTGTACGAAATGCTCAAGGCATCCGACGTCTACATCATGCCCTCTGTGTCCGAGCCGTTCGGCATATCGCCGCTGGAGGCCATGCAGATGGGCGTGCCCTCGATTATTTCGAAGCAGAGCGGCTGCGCCGAGATTCTGAACAACGTCATCAAAACCGACTACTGGGACATCGACGCCATGGCCGACGCCATCCATGCCATTATCTCGTATCCGGCCCTCTACCGCCAGCTGCGCGAAGACGGCCTCAATGAAGTGGCTCAGATAACCTGGCAGAAAGCCGGACAGAAGGTAATCGACATTTATAACAAGGTATTAAACAGACAGTAAAAATGAAAGCAATAAGTTTCAACTTCGAGATACACCAGCCGATGCGCCTCAAACGCTACCGTTTCTTCGACATCGGCAACGACCACTACTACTACGACGACTTCCTCAACGACGACATCATTACCCGCCTGGGCCAGCAGAGCTACCTGCCCGCGGCACAGACCCTGCTGAAAATGATTGAGGAGTCGAAGGGTAAATTCCGCTGTTCGATTTCAATCAGCGGCACTGCCATCGAACAGTTTGAGCAGTATGTGCCCGAAATGATTGATGCTCTGAAAAAACTCGCCGACACCGGAGCAGTGGAATTTCTGGCCACAACCTACGCACACTCGCTGGCTTCGCTCGCCGACCCCGATGAATTCCGGCAGCAGGTAAAGGTGCAGTGCGAGCGCATACACGAACTGTTCGGCGTCACACCCAAAGTGCTGCATAACACCGAACTCATATACGACGACGAACTGGCCCCGCAGATTGTGGACATGGGCTTCAAGGCCTGCCTTACCGAAGGCGCAAAGCACATCCTCGGCTGGAAGTCGCCCAACTATGTGTATAGCGCGGCTTCGGCTCCCAAGCTCAAACTGCTGCTGAAAAACGACAAACTCTCCGACGACATCGCTGTACGCTTCGCCGACGGTATGTGGACCGAATTTCCTCTTACCGCCGACAAATACATGAGCTGGATTGCTGAAACTCCCGATGAAGAGCAAGTTGTCAACATCTGCCTCAACATCGAAACCCTCGGCGGCATGCTTCCGGCCAACACCGGCATATTCCAGTTCATGGAGGCACTCCCACGCTTCGCTGCCGGCAAGGGCATTGAATTCCTTACCCCTTCGCAGATAGCCCAGAAACTCAAGGCAGTGGATTCACTGAGCGTGGTACATCCTATATCGGGTGCCGACGAGGCCCGCGACGTATCGGCATGGCTGGGCAACGGACTGCAGAATGAGGCCTTCCGAAAACTCTACTCAGTAGCCGAGCGTGTACGCCTGTGCGACGACCGCCGTCTGAAACAGGACTGGTGGTATCTGCAGTGTAGCGACCACTTCTACTACATGAGCACGAAGCACTTTGCCGACGGTGAGGCCCACAGCGCATTCTCGCCCTACGAAACTCCCTTCCAGGCCTTCACAAACTACATGAACGCTCTGTCGGACTTTATTGTGCGTGTCGAGGAGCAGTATCCCCTTTCTATCGAAAACGAGGAACTCAACTCTCTGCTGACCACCATCCGCAATCAGGCCCGCGAAATCGAAACCCTCAACAAGGAACTTGGCTCAATGCGTAAGAACATCGAGCAGTACGAGGCCCCCGCGCAGGAAGAGGTGGCTCCGGCCAAACCGGCTAAAGCTACAAAGGCCAAAGCTGCGAAAAAGGCCAAGAAATAAACAAGCTCTAACTCACACAGAGTACGCACAAATATTAGAGCTTGTTTAAAAACTAATGTTAACCTCGGGGTTAACATTAGTTTTTAAACAAGCTCTTAATATAAGAGATTTTATAAGCAACTTTTTTTGTCTATTTATCAATTTTTCTCTTTGTGTCCCCTGCGTACTCTGTGTGAGTTTTTTCAATATTACAACATTCACTGCCATTTTATGGTGAAGCGGGTAAGGCCGTCGGCAGGGTCGGTGGCAAGCGAGAACCGCAGTTGATGGCTGTGGAGAATGTCAGAAACCAGCATCAGTCCCAGACCGCGGTCGCGGTGCTTGGTTGAGAAAAACGGTGTAAAAATACGCCCTGTGGCTTCAGCACTCAGGCCGGGGCCGTCGTCCTCAACGGTGAGTATGCCGGTGGCGGTACGGATAGTGATTGTACCCCCGCGGCTGCCGATACTCTCCGCCGAATTCTTTACCAGATTTACCAGCACGCGCTCCATCAGCACCGGGTCGGCGCTGACCACAGCACTGTCATCGCTTTCAGCACGGAGCTCGATACCATTAGTGCACAATTTTGCCAGCGACGGCAGCAGACGTTCCACAAAAACTTTCAGTTCAATCGGTTCAGGCTCCGGCTTGGGCAGTTTGGCAACCTCGGCGTATCCTCGGGTGAACAGGTTAAGATTCAGACAGCTGTTGTGCGCCGCGGCGATGGCCGATGTCACCACATGGTCGTCGGCGTGCAGTTCCTCGAGCGATTCAAGCACCGACACCACGCTGCCCAGCGAGTTGTTGACCTCGTGCGATATGGTGCGAACCATTTTGTTGAACACATCTTTCTCGGCCTGTACAATCTCGTCGGTCAGGCGGTCAATCATAAAGAACGGACGGTGGAACCCGCTGTCCATGAAACTGCGTCGCGAACAGCGCAGAATCTGTGACTCGCCCGGACGGCACACTTCGCTTTGGCCGTCGGCCAGGCGGTTGAGCACCTCCATTACCGACGGTGTTGCCATGGCTCGGAATGCACTGTTTGCACTGCTTACGCTGCCGTCGAAGTTACAGATAGCAATGCCAGAGGGCGATGCCTCGATGAGCATGTCGAGGAAGCGGTTCTGCTCCTCCAGGCGCAGGCGTTCGTGTTTCATGCTGTCCATGAGCCGGTTGAACAGGTTTACCACCCGGTCGGCATCTGTTTGTCCTACTTCGCGCAGTCGGCTGCTGTAGTCCTGCTCCTGAAGCAGATACATGCCGTTCTGCATAGCATCGAGCGGACGGCGCACCGACCGTAACGACTGCAGCATCAGCAGCATCAGCACCGCGAAAGCGCACACCCGCCCGGTCAGTCCGTAATCACGCAGGCACAGATAGCCGAAAGCCACGGCCGTAATGGCCATGGCTGCAAACCAGAAGCGGTATGACGGTCGTTTGAACTTTAACTTCTTCATAATCCGAGTTTTTCGATTTTACGGTACAGGGCCTGGCGGCTTATGCCCAGGTCTTGAGCCGCCTGACGCATATTGCCGTCGGCATTGCGCAGGGCCTGCAATATAGTCCGGCGCTCCACTTCCTCCAGAGTAGGCTGGCGTTGAATCTCAGCCTCAGCTTCAGCTTTGGCGAGCGAGGCGCGTATTTTAGCCAGCAGGTCGCGGTTATTCCATGGTTTCGACAGAAAGTCCACGGCCCCGTAGTTCATGCCCTCCACGGCCAGCGGTATGGTGCCCCAGGCCGAAATCAGAATCACAGGTACGTCGGGGCTTAGAATCTTGATTTTACGCAACAGTTCGATGCCGTCGCGTCCGTCGGTCACCTGACGCAGGTTCATGTCAAGAATTACCAGCCTCACGCCTCCGGCGCGAACGGCCGCCAGAGCCGCGTCGGCGGTGCCCACCGCAGTGTAATCCATGCGGGCCACCTTAAGCATGAGTCCTAACGACTCGCGTACGGCGCTGTCGTCGTCAATTATCAGTATCATAGCGCAAAGATAGTAATTTTTATTGGAGTGGAGGACTATTGGAGTTTGAGTATGCGTTCGATGTCGGCGTTGATGTCGCCGTGGTTGAGGTAGTCGTAAAGCGTAAGTGAACGGATCTGGTACCAGTAGCTCCAGAACAGATACAGTTCGTTGACGTACCGGCGCAGGGCTGTGTCTTTTTTTGTCTGCGAATCGTTCAGGTCCAGAGTAGAGATGCGTCCGATCAGGTAAGTCTGCACATTGGTGTCGTAGCGTTTCAGTGCAATCTCGCTGGCCCGTGTGGCTATATTCAGTTGCGACTGCTGGTTGCAGAAGCGCTCGATAAGGATGAACAGCTCCTGGTTGAAATTCATTGCCTCGCGGCGCAGGCGGCTTTCAGTTACGCGGCGGTTGCTTTCGGCCACTTTCACCTGACCGCGGCGTTTGCCCCAGTCGAGCAGCGGTATGCTTACGCCTATGCTGGCCACCTGGTTGCTGCGCAGGCGCCGGTAGGCGTCGTTGAACCGGGTGTCGGTACCGGTGTAGCCCACCTGGGCAAAGAGGTTTATCTCGCGTAGATTGCCCTTGGCCTTGGCTACCTCGTAGTCGGCCTCGAGCTGGCGGCGCATCATGTTCTTGGCAAATTTGTTATTGGCCAGAGCGCGGTCGAGGGCATCGCTGAAGCTGATGGTCACCTGCGGCACCGAATCGGGTATCAGGGGCACAATCTCCACATCCTGTTCGAGGTCGAGGAAGCTGCGCAGGTTGAACATATCGGCTTTCTGCGTGCTCAGGCAGTCGGTATGCGCGCTGCGTGCGTCGAGCAGGTTCAGTTCCATCTGCAGCAGGTCGTTCTCGCTTATCTGGCCCATTTCGCGTTTTTCCTGCGCCACGATGTAGAGCTTTTCGGCGTTGGAGAGGTTCTGTTCGGCAATCGACAGGTTTTCGCAGCTCAGCAGCAGCGAGAAATAATACTGCACCGCCAGACGGCTCACATCCTCGGTGGCGCTCAGGAAGGCTGCCTTGGCCTCGGAGTAGCGCACCGGCTCGATGCGTGCGCTCCAGCGCATGTGGTTGGTGCCGAATATAGGCTGGTTGATGGTCAGGGCTATGGGTATGCTCATAAAGCGGTTCGAGGCATTGCTGCCGAACTGTCGCAGATAGTCGAGCGATGTGCTCAGACTGACCGTACCGCCGGTTAGCCGCACATTCTGAGTCAGCGACAGTTTGCCCTGCGCCTCCAGATAATTGTTGGCTACAAAACTGTAGTTGCCCAGTTCGTTCATATAGGCGCTGTACTGCTTTGAATATCGCGGCAGAGTAGCCTCGAAGCGTAGTTCGGGCAGCTGGTCGGCGCGGTAGCTGCGCCACTCCCAGTAGGCGGTGCGCAGTTCGTCGAGAGCCTCGGCTGCGTCGACGCTGCGCACGCGGGCCAGCGCTATGGCCTCGTCGAGGCTCATAGGCAAGCTGCGTGCCATAGCGCTGCTGGCGTTCAGGCATAGTATAAAAAGTATGAAAAGCTGTCGGTACATGGTTATTGGTCTTTCAAAGCTGTGGCGGGATTGATTTTCATAGCCCTGCGGGCCGGAAAGTATATGCCGGCCACTTCGAGCAGAGCCATGATGGCGGCGGTTATGCCTATGCCGTAATATGCCCAGACACGGGGTATGCCGTTGAACACCACCTCGAATTGGTCGGATGTGATGAACCATACAGCCAGGGCGGCAAACAGCACTGTAGCCATGCCCATAATTATGTAGCCCTCGCCCCAGAGGCGTGCGCCAATCCGGCGGTCGGTGGCGCCCATAGCCTTGCGTATGGCTATCTCTGCCGTACGCTCCTGAATTCGGAACCAGTAGGTGCCTAAAAAGCCCAGAAACACCAGTATGATCATGAAAGCCATGATAATCGACATCTTTACCAGCTTTATCTGATAGTGCTGGTGCGAGTTCTCGCGCAGCTGGCTCACCGGCTCGGTGTCCGAGATATACAGGTTGCCTGCCTTGAGGCGTGCGTTATGCACCCACTCCATGAACTCGCGGTCTGTGCCGGGTTTGAGGCGAATTATAATCTGATGCGGAAATTCATTGGCGCCCGGCGGTATAATGAATATTCCGTTCCAAGCGGGTTCGAAATCCGAACGGCGCAGATTGTTTACCATCACAGGCGATACCTCGGTAGCGTTGCCGTTGCCGTCGACTGCGGTCTTTCCGGCAAAGCGGCCGGGCAGACTAAGGTCGATGTCGTTGATTTCGGCGAACGACTCGTCGAAGGTCGATATTATACCTTTGCCGCTTTCGAGTTCGGCCACAATCTGTTCGGTGCTTTCGCCGTTGCTGCCCGTAATCCTCAGAGCCCGGATGGTATTGGAGTCCATTACGCGCCGGTTGTAGAAATAGTAGAGGGTGTCGGTTCCCTCGGTTATCTTGAGATTGTTGCCCAGAAAACTATAGTTGTAGGGCAGGGCATTAGTTCCGGTACCGGCAGTTTCTACACACGGATTCTGGCGTATCTGGTTAAGAATGTTGTTGAGGTCGCGTAAGTTTGCCTCGTAGGTTTCTTCGGGGCTGTATTTTATGTAATTGGGAGCTTCGGGAGGCACTCCGTCGAGGTACGCCACGTACACATCGTTGAAATCGTAGCCACGGCTGGGGTTATAGGCCCAGAAAAGGATATACAGATTTACGCTGACATACCATACTATCAGGCTTATCAGCAGAAATTCCAGCAGGAGCCATATATTGCTGCGCCATTCGGCGCGCATTTGTGTAATCAGTTTTCGTTTCATGTGGTCAGCTGTTATGATGTCCGTTGATGGCATCCACGGTATTTAGGCGCGAGGCCTGCCATGCCGGAATGGATGCGCTTATAAAGTTAAGAGTGAAGCAAACCGCCAGGACTGCCAGAATAAAGCGCCAGTTCAGCAGCATTACCATGGAGGGAGTGGCGTGTATTACGCCTATCCAGCCGGCTGTGTACAGACCCTCGTAGCTGCTGAGAAATATCATGGCCGCGCACCAGCCTGCAATGCCTCCGCCTAAGGTGACTATGAAGTTCTCGTTTATTATGTCGCGTACGATACGCCAGCGCGTGCAGCCGAAGGCGCGGCGTATGCCGAACTCACCCACACGGCGCCTTATACGGCTGTGGAGCATGCCGGCAAGATTGATGGCCGGCAGCAGCAACAGCAGCAGGTAGGTGATGAGGCGGCCGCGGGCGGTACTTTCGTTATCGGGGCTGTTATTGGAGCCGTATTCGCCCTCCACCACCGTAGCTACGTCGTACGGAGTCTGATGGTACACAGGTTCCTTATCCGCGGGCGCCAGCTCGGTGGCCAGTTGGGCGTAGCGGGCCTTTACCTGGCTCCTCAGGTCGGCGGGGTCGGTGCCTTCGGCCAGCAGAAGGGCTACGGCCACGTCGCCAAGATAGCCGTCGTTGTCCCATGCGGCTGCGGTCGTTGCCGACATCGGTATGAACACCTCACCCGAGGCCTGGCGGGCAAGCGCCGAGTTGTCCTCCACAATACCCGCTACGGTATAAGGCTGGAAATTCAGCATGAATTCTGCTCCCACGGCCTTGGCATCGCCGAACAGTTTGCGTGCTGTGGTTCTGGACAATACCGCCAGCCGTTGGCCGGCATCGACCTCGGCCTTGTCGAAATAGCGGCCTTCGAGGAGAGTGTGGTCGAATATTTTCCAAAAATTATCGTCGACCTTGCGTACCGTTGCCTTGAAAGGCTTCATGGTGCTGCCTTCCACCTCGGCTTTCCATGTGTCGATATTTATGTATGAGCTCAGTTCCACTCCATTGAGTCCGCTATACAGTTTTTCGGCCATGGCATATGACAGACCTGCCGAACTGTTGTTGTCGGGGTGTTGGAGCCCCCGTACGTGGAAGTTCTGGCCATACATCAGTCTGGGGCGGTTAGTTTCGGGGGCGAAAGGCATTATGTTTATCTGCTGCAGGGTTATTACAACCATCAGCAGGAATACCGACAGTGCAGTGCCCACAAGGGTAACCCATGTCACCACCGACTGGTGGCGCATGTCGTACCACAGCTGCCGTAATTTGTTAGATTCAATCATATGATATTCAACATTTAACATTAAGAGATGATGTGTCCGTCGAAGAAGCGGATTATGCGGTCGGTCTGGCGCGCCTGTTCCTCGTTGTGTGTAACCATCACTACGGTGGTTCCGTCTTCTTTGTTGAGTTTGTGCAGCAGAGCCATTACCTCGGCGCCCATTTTGGAATCGAGGTTGCCGGTAGGTTCGTCGGCCAGTACAATCTGCGGGCCACCCACAATAGCGCGGGCTATGGCCACACGCTGGCACTGGCCGCCCGAAAGTTGTGTGGGCAGGTGCTTTATGCGGTGAGTCATGCCCAGGCGTTCAAGAACTTCCTCAACCTTACGGCGGCGCTCCGAGGCCGAAACTCCCTTGCGGTAAATCAGTGGCAGTTCCACGTTCGCGGCCACGTTGAGCGAGGGTATCAGGTGGAAACTCTGAAATACGAAGCCCAGGTTGGCGTTGCGGAAGTGTGCGGCGGCGCTGTCGGCTATGCCTGCCATGTCACGGCCCAGGAGGGTTACGGTGCCTGTTGTGGCATTGTCGAGCAGGCCGATTATGTTCAGCAGCGTTGATTTGCCGCAGCCGCTGGGGCCCATTATACTTACAAATTCGCCTTGTTCGATTTCGAGGTTCACGTTTTCCAGGGCGATAGTTTCAACTTCTTTGGTGCGGTAAACCTTGCTTACTTCTTTCAGTGAAATGATACACATATATTCGGATATCTTTAGTTTTTTATTTGCTTATTTTCAGATTTTTGGAGTTGCGGTAGTTTTCCATATCGCTTACCACCACGCGGTCGCCCGGTTCAAGGCCGCTGAGCACCTCGACGTACCGGCGGTTGCTGTCGCCAAGTTTTACGGTGCGGCGGGTGAGATGGTCGTCGGCGTCGAGCACAAACATCTGGTAGTCGCCCGGCCCCTTGAAGAAACTGCCCTGTGAGAGGCGCACCACATCGTCCTTATATCCGTAGCTGATAAAGATGTCGGCGCGCAGGCCGCTGCGCAGGCCTTTCACCCTTGGATTGTCGAGGCTGACGCGCAGGCCCACCGATCCGGCGTTCGACTGCGGAGTTATACTCTCCACCATGCCCTGAAGTTCGAGTTTGCCCACGCGCACTATAACTGTTGCGCCCGGCTTCACACGCTCGCTGTTGCCCTCCGGAACCTCGCCTTCGATGGTGAAGGCCGAGAGGTCGCTGACCACAGCCACTTTCTGCCCCGGCGAAACTTTGCTGCCGATGTCGGTGAGGATAAAGGTTACGCTGCCACTGTGCGGGGCGGGTATGCGTCCCCGGGCCAGAGTCTTGCGGGTTATGGCCAGATCTTTTTCGTAGCTGCTCAGTTGCAGACGCTGCACCTCTTCGGCGGCATTGGCGCGCAGTCGTTCGTTATCGTGACGGTGACGCAGCTGCTGCAGTTCGAGGCGCGCGGTTGCCAGTGCGGTTTCGGCCTGGCGCACACGTTCGCCGGTGCCGCTGCCCAGGCTGTCAAGGTGACGTTCGTTCTGAACCTCCACCTCCAGGGAGTTTACCTGCATGCCCTTGACTTTGATCTGCATATCCAGTTCGCTCAAGGCAGTTTTGTTGTTGAGTTGCAGCTGCAGCAGTTCGCGTCGCATCACCTCGTAGGTGTCAAGCATCTTCTCGAAATTGGTGTTGGCAGTTTCGAGGTCGAGTTCCAGCAGAGGAGTACCGGCGCTGACACTGTCGCCCAGACGCACGAAACTCTGTATAAGGCGCGACTCCACGGGCGAGGTTATGATTTCCTCGTAGGCCGGCACCACGCGGCCGCTGGCATTGACAGTCGTTTCGATGGCTCCGCGGTCGACGGTACCGATGCGGATGTCGCGTTCCTTTACTGATTTTTCCAACGCGAGCAGAAGCCATATTATGGCTGTGAGCACCACGGCGGTGCCGATAATCCAGGGCACGGCGGCGCGCAACTGCCGGCGGCGTATAGTAGCTTTGTCGATTTGTTTGTCCATGCTGCAAATTAATATTATTTTTTCGTTTTTGTCAACTGTGCTTGAAAATCAGGGTATTGCAACTTGGAGAGTGTCCGAAAACGGACAACCTGCCCGGCCACAGTCATCAAGCCGCCCTAAATTCCGACAAATGCAATAAATTGGGGCGGTGCGCGTTAATAAAAAAGCATGAATACCCGTAGACCAATCATAATCGTACTGCTGATGCTGGTGGCCGCCATGGCCTCAGCCGCATCGGCGCGCGACCTCAACGACAAGCTGCAGAACCGCCCGTACGCCGACCTGCGCAAGTGGCATCTGGGTTTCTCGATAGGCACCTACACCGGCGGCCTCAACTTTACTCACAACGGATTCATTACCGACGACGGCGCCCAGTGGCGTCTTGAGCAGCCCGACTATCAGCCCGGATTCAGTGTCAACGGCCTTGTGAACCTGCGGCTGAACAACTACTTCAGCCTGCGCTTCTCGCCCGGCATGTACTTCGGCAGCTATGACCTGAAGATGGCCGACTATAACAATCCCGAGAACACCGAACGCCAGAATATAAAGACAGCCATGGTGGTGATGCCCTTCGACCTCAAGTACGCCGCACTGCGCTACCGCAACGCCAGGCCGTATGTGACAGGCGGTGTAATGCCCGCATTCGACGTGAGCAAGCGCCGCAGCGACTTTATAAAACTGAAATCGAGCGATGTGTATCTGTCGGTAGGCTTTGGCTGCGACTTCTATCTGCCGTATTTCAAATTTATACCGGAAGTGAAATTCTGCTTCGGACTCAGCGACCTGCTGGTGAAGGACCGGCCAGACCTGGAAGATAATCCGGCAGCGCAGGTATTTACCAAGTCGCTCTCCAAAGTCACCTCCAAAATGATAGTGTTCACCTTCTACTTCGAGTAAATGATCCAACGCGTAATCATAAGCCTTGTGACGGTTCTGGCAGCTCTGGCTCCAGCGGCCCTGCACGCGCAGACCGACCCCCAGCTGAGCCAGTACTACGAGGTGCCCTCGTTCTATAATCCGGCGGCGGTGGGCCGCACTGACTTTATCCGCATCCGCGGCGGGGCGCGCCTGCAGTGGATGGGCATCGAACGCGCCCCCAAGACCTTTGTGGCTGTGGCCGACATGCCCATGAAGCTATTTGGCAAACGCATAGGCCTGGGTGTGGCAATCGATCAGGAAACCGCCGGCCTGTACAGTACCCTCAACGCAAGCGCCCAGCTGGCATACAAAATCAACAAACTCGGCGGCACATGGACAGCCGGCGTGCAGATAGGCCTGCTCGATCAGGGCTTCAAAGGCTCGGAAGTAGACATGCCCGACGACGACGATTACCACGAAAGCAACGACGACGCCCTGCCGCGTACCGATGTCCACGGCAGCGCAGTAGACTTCAGCGCCGGTATATGGTACGACCACCGGCTCTTCTACGCCGGCATATCGTGCAGCCATCTGAGCGCCCCCACCGTGAAACTTAAAGCCGACGGCGACAACGGCGGCGACGCCACCACCGGTACCGAACAATATTTTGAGTTCGGCAGCAAACGCACCCTCTATTTTATCGCCGGGGGCAATATTCCGCTAAAAAATACGTTATTTGATATACTGCCGTCGGTGCTGGTTAAAAGTGATTTTGCATTCACAACCGCCGAAATAAACGCACGTGTGCGTTACAACAAATTCCTGACCTTTGGTGTGGGATACCGCTGGAACGACGCCGTCATAGCCACCATAGCCGCCGAATACAAAAACTTTTTCATAGGCTACAGCTACGATTACGCCACCACGGCCATTGCAAAGGCCTCGAGCGGCAGCCACGAAGTATTTGCCGGATACAGCCTTAAACTGAATCTGGGCGACAAAAACCGCAACAAACACAAGAGCATACGATATATGTAAGCAATGTTAAAGGTTAAATGTTAAAAGGTCCTGCGGGCAGTTTGGCATTATCCTGAATTTAACATTCAACATTTAATATTAATGATAAACGATGACCAACAGAACTAAGACATTTCAGCTCCTGATGATATTTTGCCTGTGCGCGCTGGCTCTGCACTCATGCGCCAGCGGCAGCCGCAGTTCGGCCGGCGGTGAAGTCACCGGCGTGGGCGGTACCTCGTGGGCCGAACCCACTCCCTACGGCATGGTGCTGGTGAACCGCGGCTCCATGGAAGTGGGCGTGCAGAAGCCCGACAGCGCCTGGAATCTCGCCTCCAATGCCCGTGGCATATCGGTCGACGGATTCTGGATGGACGAAACTGAAGTCACCAATTCGAAATACAAACAGTTCGTATTCTGGGTGCGCGACTCCATTATCCGCGAGCGTCTGGCAGACCCCGCTTTCGGCGGCAACGAGGACTTCAAAATCGAGGAAGACCGCGACGGCAACCCCATCACACCTCATCTGAACTGGAACAAACCCATACCCTGGCGCAACCCCAACGAAGACGAGCAGCGCGCCATCGAGAGTGTGTACCGCATAAACCCCATAACCGGTGTGAAGGAGCTCGATGCCGAGCAACTCAACTACCGCTACGAGGTGTATAACCAGACCGAGGCAGTGAAACGCAAAAACCGCCTCAATCCCCGACGTCGCGAGTATAACACCGACAAGCCGGTGCCTACCGAGCTGCCCATGATCAGCAAGGACACAGCATACATCAACGACGAAGGCGAAATCATACGCGAAACCATACAGCGCCGTCTTACAGGCGACTACGACTTCCTCAACACCTATATAGTGAATGTCTACCCCGATACCACAGCATGGGTCAACGACTTTGAGAACGCCTACAATGAACCATACGTGCGCCTGTACTTCTCGCACGGCGGCTACAGCGAATACCCCGTGGTGGGCGTGAGCTGGGAGCAGGCCAACGCATTCTCCAACTGGCGAACCGACTTCCTGCGCCGCAGCCTTGGCCGCGAAGGCGTGTACGTGGAACCCTACCGTCTGCCCACCGAGGCCGAGTGGGAATACGCCGCCCGCGCAGGTGTGAACGAAAATATGTATCCCTGGGACGGCGACCTCACCATGAGCGACGACAAAGGCTGTTTCTATGCCAACTTCAAGCCCCAGGAAGGGAACTATGTTAAAGACGGCCATGTGATTACATCGCGTGTGGGCACGTATGCCCCCAACGATTTCGGCCTCTACGACATGGCCGGTAACGTAAGCGAGTGGACATCGACCGCTTTTACCGAAAGCGTCGGTCGCCTCACCAACGACCTCAACCCCGAGTATCGCTACGACGCCGCTCAGGAGGACCCCTACAAGATGAAGCGCAAGATTGTGCGCGGAGGCTCGTGGAAAGACGTGGCCCACAACATCCGCTCCGACCTCCGCATGTGGGAGTATCAGAACGAGCAGCGCTCGTACATAGGTTTCCGCAACGTACGCAGCCAGATAGGCTTCGCCCGCGGAAACAAACATAATAAAAAATAGCAAGCGAATACACAATCAATCACCACACACAGCAGATTATGAGCAATAAAAGAAAAAAACGCGGTGGCCTCGCAGGCTTTATCAGCAGCAGCAAGGGCCAGCGTTTCTTCAACTTCGCATATTCAATCGGTGCAGCTATCGTTATCTGGGGCGCACTGTTCAAGATTCTTCACTTGCCCGGCGGCAACGCGCTGCTGTCGATTGGTATGGGCACCGAGGTGCTGATGTTCGTGCTGACAGCCTTTGACCGGCCGCCGAAAGAGTACGACTGGGAGGAAGTATTCCCTCAGTTGCGCGAGAAGCCCGAAGCCGATGACGACAGCGAACTCGTAGCAGACGGGCAGCCGATCAACGAGCAGCCGCAGCCCGAAGCAGAAGCCGCGGCAGGCGCGTCGGGCGTACATGGCGGCCCGGCCACAATAGTAGTTGGCGGCATGCCCTCCGGAGGAGGCTCCGTGGTGTTCGGCAATCCGGATGTGTCCCGGGCTGTATCGCAGGCCGACGCTTCCGCAGTGGTTACAGCCACCGCCGGCGACGTGGCCGGCTCCACCGAGCAGTATATCGAGCAGCTGGGCGGCATCACCGCGCAGCTGGCCAAGCTGCAGAGTACCACTCAGGCCCTCAACGAGGTCAGCGAGGTGCTTTTGCAGAGCTACCGCGTAATCAGCGAGAACTCCGACTCCATTACCGAAAGCTCACGCGGATACGTGGAGGAAATGCAGAATCTCAGCCGCAATATCGGCGGTCTGAACACAATTTACGAAATTCAGCTCAAGAGCATATCATCGCAGCTCGACGCCATCGACCGCGTAAACCGCGGCATAAAGGACATTCGCGACATGTACGAGAAATCAGCCGACCAGAGCGCGCGCTACTGCGAGGAAACCGAACGCATGGCCCGCTACATGCAGCAGCTCAACGCTGTGTATGAGCGCATGATTCAGGCCATGACCATGAACATGTACCGCCCCATGATGTCGCCCGCCGACATGGCCGGTGTAGGCAACACCGAAACCGGCGCCGGCAGCGAATTCAAGGCACAGTCGGTGCCCGTCGATCACCAGAAACCCGAAGTATAAGATGGCAGCAGGCAGCAGCAGACTTACACCACGCCAGAAGATGATAAACCTGATGTATATCGTCTTGACGGCCATGCTCGCCCTGAACGTCAGCAGCGACGTTCTCGACGGCTTCAAGCAGGTGCACGATGGTCTGAGCATTACAAACAGCAGCGTGGCCGACCGTAATTTGGCCGTGTACCGTCAGCTCGAGAGTTTTGCCGCCACAAACCCCGAGAAAGGGCAGCAGTGGCTCGACAAAGCCTCGGAAGTGCGGCGCAACACCGCGGTGCTGAACCGGTATATCGACTCGCTCAAACTACTCATTGTACAGAAGGCCGACGGCTCTGACGGCGACCCCGACAACATTGTTAACCGCGACGACCTCGAAGCGTCGTCGGTGGTGATGCTTGCACCGGTCAACTCGCTTGGCGAGCAATTGCGCAAGCGTATCGACGGCTACCGCACATATGTGACCGGCATAGTCGGCGACCCGGCCAAGCAGCAGGCCATCAATGCCACACTTTCCACCGCACCCATTCAGCAGGCCGGTACTCTGGCTCCCAAACTGTGGGAAGAAATGAAATTCGAACAGCAGCCCGCCATCGCGGCCGTGACAATCCTGGCCAAAATGCAGAGTGACCTGCTCAACGCCGAGGGCGAGGCTCTGTCGACCCTTCTGGCCCAAGTCGATGCCGGCGACGTACGCGTGAACGAACTCAACGCATACGTGCTGCCCCAGTCGCGTCTGGTGATGCGGGGCGGCAAATACTCGGCCAACATCGTGCTGGCCGCTATCGACACCACCGCCCGTCCCACCGTGTATATCGGCGGAAACAAACTCGCCAACGACCGCGGCCTCTATGAAGTGAACGCAGGTTCAACCGGCAGTTTCAACTACAGCGGCTATCTGGAGGTGCCCCACGGCGACGGTACTGTTACCAAGCACCCGTTCACTTCGTCGTACACCGTAATCGAGCCCATGGCCACGGTATCGGCCACTATGATGAATGTACTCTACGCCGGTATCGACAACCCCATAAGCATAGGTGTGCCCGGTGTGGCCATGAGCGACATCTCGGCCTCCATCAGCAACGGTTCACTCACCCGCAGCGGCGACCACTGGATAGCCCGTCCGGCAGGCGTGGGCAAAGAGGCTGTGGTTACAGTCACCGCCACTATCGACGGCCGCAGCACCACAGTGGCCACAACCACCTTCCGTGTGCGCAAACTGCCTGACCCCACGGCTTACATAGCATTCAAGGGCGCCGACGGCAACATCGACCACTACAAAGGCGGCAAAGGCTTCCCCAAAGCCTCGCTTATGGCAGCCGGCGGCCTTGAAGCTGCTATCGACGACGGCCTGCTCGACACCCGCTTCAACGTGCTCGGCTTCGAAACAGTGTTCTTCGACCAGATGGGCAACGCCATACCCGAGGTGAGCGACGGCGCCAACTTCTCGCAACGCCAGAAACAGCAGTTCCAGCGTCTGAGCCGTGGCAAGCGCTTCTATATATCCAAAATACGTGCAAGCGGTCCCGACGGCACCACCCGCGACCTCTCGCCAATCGAAGTAATCGTAAATTAAAGCACCATGATATACCGACTGAAAAGATACCTATTCGCTGTCGTGGCCATGCTTGTGGCCTCGGCGCCGCTTACGGCCCAGGACAACGGCGGAGTCACCCGCCGGAGCAGCTCGGACCGACGCGGGCAGCAACAGCAGCAGGATGGCTCGCAGGTGACACAGCGCATGCAGCAGTTCTATGAAACCGACGGAGCTTCGATTTCCGACGCCGACCGTGCATGGATGCGGGTCATATACCGCCAGCTCGACCTTGAAAAGGACAAGAATGCTCCGCTGTATTTCCCCGAGGAACCCGTTGACGGCCAGCTCAACCTATTCCGCGTAATCATGCAGCTGCTGGCCGACAACAAGGTAAGCGCTTACGAGTACCTCGATGGTCGTGAAATATTCACCGACCAGTACAAAATCAATGTGCGCGACATGCTCGACCGCTTCCATATCTACTATCAGCCGGCCAAGGGCAGCACCGACAAGAATCCCCGCTTTACCATCGAGGAGGCCGACGTTCCGGCCAACGAAGTGCTGTCGTACTACCTGATAGAGCGCTGGGAATACGACACCCGCACCAATCGCGTACGGCCCTACGTGGAGGCTATCTGCCCTGTGCTGCACCGTAGCGGCGATTTCGGCGGCGAGGCCCTGAAATACCCGATGTTCTGGATAAAATTCAGCGATGTGCGCCCGTGGCTGTCGCAGCAGATGATATTCCTCAGCGACGACAACAACCTGCCTACGTGTTCAATCGACGACTTCTTCAATCTCACCATGTACGACGGCGAGATATACAAGACCCGCAACCTCAAAAACAAGTCGATGGCACAGCTTTATCCCGATGCCGACGACCGCAAGCGCGCCGCCGACAGCATCCAGGCCCAAATTGACAACTTCGGGCAGAAACTGTGGGTGCCCGACCGCGAGCAGGTAATAGCTCAGCGCGAGGCCGGCGAGGCTGCCGCCCGAGGCGAAACACCCGCAGTCGACGGTGAAGCCACGGTAGCTGCGGCAACCGAAGAAAAGAAGGAGTCCGTACGGTCGACAAAACGGTCGTCGAAGCGCTCCACCAAAGTCAAGAAACCGAAAGAACACAAACCGCAGAACAACAGTTCGAACGCCGCCCGCAGCGTGCGTCGCCGAAAATAAATGGAAAATACTCCTAAACTGTACCTCTTCCCCGTGCCGCTGAGCGACGTGGCGCCGGAGCAGGTTTTGCCGGGAAGCAACCTCCAGTTGCTGCTCGGCATCCGTTATTTTGTAGTGGAGAATCTACGCTCCGCCCGCCGCTTTCTTAAGGCTTGCCACAAAAGCATAAACATTGATGACCTCGACTTTACCGAACTTAGCGAACATACTCCGCCGGGCGAGGTCGACGCTATGCTCGCACCCATGGCCCGGGGGCTCAGCATAGGCGTGATAAGCGAGGCCGGCTGCCCGGCCGTGGCCGACCCGGGCGCCGATCTGGTTGCCGCTGCCCAGCGCCGCGGATATGAAGTAGTGCCTCTGGTAGGCCCCTCGAGCATACTTATGTCGCTGATGGGTTCGGGGTTCAACGGCCAGTGCTTTACCTTCAACGGTTACCTGCCCATCGATGCACGCGCCCGCGCCGGCAAGCTCAAAGACATGCAGCAGGCCATACGCCGCGACCGCTGCACCCAGATATTTATCGAAACCCCTTACCGCAACAACAAACTCATAGAAGAACTATGCCGGGTACTGCCGCCCGATATGCTGCTGTGCGTGGCAAGCGACATCACCGGTCCGCGCCAGCGCATAAATACCCGCCGCATCGATCAGTGGCGACGCATAAAGCCCGATTACGATAAAATTCCGGCCATATTTCTATTGAACTCATAACCAAAGATGAAACCACGCCGAACCAGCCGCCCCCTGAACGATATGCCGGGACTCTTCGACAGCCTGGACTTCCGGCCCGATGCCGGGTTGCCCGCTGACGATGCCGCCGACCTGCGCCGCCGCGAGATTCTGGCCGAGGCGCGCCGTAACTCTATTTCGACCGTACAGATTGCCGACCACAGCGCCGAAAAGCTGCGCTTTGTGTCGTTCGGCAGCGGCAGCAGTGGCAACTGCGCTTTCGTGGGCTCGCTGCGCTGCGGTGTACTCGTCGACGCAGGTGTCGACGCCGACAAGGTGCAGGCCGGACTAAAGGCCAACGGCATCGACCCCGCCCGTGTGGCCGGCATAATCATTACCCACGACCACGGCGACCATGTGCGCTATGCCTACACCATTTTGCGCCGCTACCCGCACATGAAGCTCTGGGCTACTCCCCGATGCCTCAACGGTATTCTGCGCCGCCACAGCATATCGCGCCGCATTAAAGATTATCACGCACCTATATACAAGGAATTTGCCGTTGCCATAGGCGACCTTTCGATAACGCCCTTCGAAACCTCGCACGACGGTACCGACAATGTGGGATTCTGTATCGAATACCGGGGCCATACTCTGGTGATTGCCACTGATACAGGCCGTATTACCGACCGCGCCGACTTCTATATCCGCAAGGCCGACATACTTATGATAGAGGCCAACTACGACGCCGACATGCTGCGCCGCTGTGCCCGGCCCGAATATCTCAAGGCGCGTATCGCCTCGGAGCGCGGTCATATGGACAATGCCGATACCGCGCGATACCTGGCCGGAATGTGGACCGGCAGCCTCACACACATATATCTGTGCCACATCAGTGAGGACACCAACACGCCCGAGCAGGCTTTGGCCACGATACGCGGAGTTCTTGCAGCCGCAGGTATCAGCGTGGGCGACGGCAGCGGACGCCTCGACCAGCGCGGTGCCGACGTACAGCTGACGGCATTGCCGCGATTCGACTGTTCTCCTCTCAGCATATGGTAGCCACCGCTAACCGATATACCGATGAACGAAATAATAAAGGGTGATAAACCCCGATATGAACTGCTCGACGGCCTTCGTGGCGTGGCAGCGGTACTGGTGATATGGTATCACTTCTTCGAGGGATTCGCCACATCGCCTACCGACCAGATGATGAATCATGGTTATCTGGCAGTAGACTTCTTTTTCGTACTCTCCGGCTTTGTGCTCGGCTATGCCTACGACGACCGCTGGAGTCGCGGTATGACCGCAGGCCGCTTTATGCTGCGCCGCATAATCAGACTCCAGCCCATGGTGGTGCTGGCCGTGATACTCGGCACTCTGGCCTTTCTGCTGCAGGGCAGTGTAAAGTGGGATGGCACGGCGGTGCCTGCAGGCAATGTTCTGCTGGCCTTGTTGCTTGGGCTGTTTATGATACCCGTGCTGCCGGGCATGGGCGCCGAAGTTCGTGGCAACGGCGAGATGTTTCCGCTCAACGGCCCGGGATGGTCGCTCTTTTTCGAATATATAGGCAGTGTGCTTTACGCCCTTGTGTTACATCGTCTTACAGTCCGCAGCCTGAAAGCGGTGACCCTGCTGTCGGGCTGCGGTCTGGCCTGCTGCGCCATGTTCAATATGTCGGGAGCCTATCATTTAGGATTAGGCTGGACTATGGCAGATTACGGCTTTGCGGGAGGCTTCTTCCGGCTGTCGTTTTCGTTCAGCGCCGGACTGTTGTTGAGCCGTACATTCCGTCCGCGGCGCATACGCGGCGCCTTCTGGATTTGTTCGGCGGCTATCGCCCTGGTGCTTGCCTGCCCGTATGTAGGTGGCCCTGAACCGTCGCCGCTTAATGCAGTTTACGACCTTGTATGCACTCTTGCGATATTCCCCGCCATTGTTTATACAGGAGCCTGCGGAAACACCACCGATGCCTTTTCGACGCGTACCTGCGAATTTCTGGGGCGCCTGTCGTACCCGCTGTACATAATCCACTACCCGGTGATGTATCTTTTCTATGCCTGGGTATGGGCCGATGCCGTGGCACACTCCTTCGCTTCCGTATGGCCTGTATGCACGGCTTTGTTCGGGGGTATAATCCTTATGGCATGGCTGGCGATGAAATTCTACGATATACCTGTGCGCCGGCGCTTGTCGAAGATGGTCAGGCAGTAGAATAACAAAGCCCGAAACCGCATAGGCCTTCGGGCTTGTGTGTTACTAACAATTCCGTATAATTATCCGATGCAAAATTACAACGGATTTATGGATTGCGAAATACTCTTTTGGGGGTATTTTATCGCTTGATTATACCGGTGACGCGCAGAGTCTGTACCGGATTTAGGGGGTCGGAGCTTATCAGCGACAGTTTGGCATTGATGATTTTGCCACTGATAGCCTGCGGGTTGACTGTTACACGGATGGTGGCCGACTTGCCTTTTTTGATTTCGTCGGAACTTACAGTGGCGCTGATGCCCGGGTCGGTGCTGTACACGCGGCGTACGTACAGGGTACTTTTACCTACATTGCTCAAGCGTATCTCGCCTTCGAGGGGTGTGGAGCCGTCGGTGGAGCCGAGGTCGAGGCCGGTAGTTTCGGGCGCGGCTATTGGAGCTTTCTTCATCTGGTCGGGGCTGAGCCGGCTGAAGTCTTCGTTGACTATGGCTGTTACGGGCAGACGGTACACCGAGTCGGGTAGGGCAGGGTCGGGGATAAGTGTGATTTCATTTTCCACAAGGCCATAGAGGAGGCATTTGCCGCTGCGGAAATACAGAGTCATGGCGCTTTGTTCGCCGGGAGGAATCACTTCGGGCACCAGAGCCACGTCGATGTACTCGGGCATGTCGGCAAAGAGCGGACGCAGCGAGTCGGCGGTGCTGTTGTACATGCTCAGGCTCGATGTTTTAAGCCTGCCTTTGTCGACCTGGCCTACCATTATGGCCCCGCGACGCAGTTTAAGAGGGCCGAAGTCCGCCGGATACTGTGAGCCTATCGATGATGCCTCACCTATCACCACGCCGTTGATAGCAAGGCGTTGGCGAGGCTGGCCGCTGATTTCGACCTGTACGTATTTGGTAAATCGTCCGGGGCGTCCGGCCGGGTCGTATGCCACGCTTATCGCGGCGGTATCGCCCGGGGCCACGGGGTCGAGGGGATATTGCGGAGATGTGCAGCCACAATTGGCGCGGGCACCGATTATGGCCACGGCTTCGTTGCCGTGGTTTACAAAACGGAATGTACAGGCGGCTTTGCCGTCGGCTTCGTGGAAGGCTCCGAAGTTGTGTTCGGTTTCGAGCCATTCGACCTGTGCCTGCGCCGTCAGGGCACAGAGCATAATGGACAATATAGTCAGCGCGTGTTTCATTGTCATTATCAAATTCTAAGGGTGGTGCGGCCGGTAGTTCTGCCATGCACTCTGCACTCACACAACAACCGGGGAGTGTGTATGGTTGCCGATGGTAAACAAAAAAAGGGCAAGTGATCTACACCGGCCGCTCAACCTAATACCCTTGCTTCTTTCGGGACCTGGGGGATTCAAAGGGAGCTTGCCGCGTAGGACTTACCCGAGTGCAAAGTTACTACAAATATTTGTAACTGCAATATTTCTTAACAATCTTTATGTTTTCGACAACACGGGTGCCCCGGTAAAAATGGAAAGGGTATTGCAGAAATATGAGCCGCGCTGCGGCTCATATTTCTGCAATACCCTGTTTTTTGTGTGATTATTTACTATGAGTTTATATTTCTGCAACAGGTTATAAGGGAGGTACGTGCAGCCTCTAAGCCTTGGCGAGATCGTGTTCCACGCAGGGGTGTTCGGGGCGGTAGTACATTACGGGCAGCGAGCCGTCGATGGCGCCGAAAGCGTTGGCGGCCAGCGAACCCATTTCGTCTTCGCCGGGTATGAGTACAATCGGACCAATCCATTCAATCCAGCTGCGGAGCAAGTCAACGAAGTATGTGTCGCGGGCAATGCCTCCGGTGAGGATTATCGCGTCGATGTTGCCTCGGAGAGCCACTGCGCGTGAGCCTACTTCTTTGCCTACGGCATAGGCCATGGCCTCTACCATGCTTTTGTACGGTTCCACACCTTCGATAGCACGTGCTGAAATTTCTCTCATGTCGGTTATGCCCAGGTGGGCGGCAAGGCCGCCTCTGCCGTTAAGCATTTTCTTGATTTCGCGCTGGGTGTATTTGCCGCTGAAGCAGAGGTCCACGAGCTGGTCGGCGGGCACTGTGCCGGCGCGTTCGGGGCTGAACGGGCCGTCGCCGTTGAGGGCGTTGTTCACGTCCACCACTTTGCCGTGCAGGTGGGCGCCTACTGAGATGCCGCCGCCCAGATGCACTACTATAAGGTTGAGGTCGGAGTAGGGCACGCCGTTCTCGCGGGCGTATTTGCGGGCCACCGCCTTCTGGTTGAGGGCGTGAAAAATGCTTATGCGTTCAATTTCGGGAATACCGCTCACGCGTGCTTCGGGCATGAACTCATCAACCACTTCGGGGTCGGCGATGAAAGCAGGACAGCCGACTTCCTTTGCAATTTTGTCGGCGATTAAGGCACCGAGGTTGCAGACATGCTCCATGCGGGCATATATGAGGTCGTGTATGAGGGCTTCGTCGACTGCATACACGCCGCCCGGAGTGGGCTGCAGCAGGCCTCCGCGAGCCATTACGGCGTCGAATTCCATGGGAATGCCGGCTTTGGCGAGCATGCGTCGTACGGTGTCTTCGCGGTAAGCGAGCTGTTCGTTTACATGGGCGAATACCGATATTTCGGCGGGTGAGTGTTGCTCGTTGGCTACCCAGGTCTGTTTGCCGTCTTCATACACGGCCACTTTTGTCGAGGTGCTGCCGGGGTTAATCACTAATACTTTCATATTTCGGTTGTTAAGTGGTTCGTAATGGATTACAGAAGGCAAGCCAGAGCCAGCGAGTAGAGTTTGCTGATGTCGTGGTCGGCGCGCGAGGGAATCACCACCGGTGCGGTAGTGCCGCAGAGTACTCCTGCCATTGGAGCGTCGCAGAAGAACGACACAGTCTTATAGAAAGTGTTGGCTGCGGTGAGTATGGGGAATATGAGCACGTCGGCTTTGCCGGCTACGGGCGAGTCGATGCCTTTGATTTCAGCGCTGTGAAGGTCGCAGGCGGTCTTTACGTCCATCGGGCCACCTACAACACATTCGCCAAAGGCTCCTTCGGCAGCCTCTTTGATAAGGTCGGCGTAGGTGAGGGTATATTCGAACTTCTGGTTCACCTTTTCGGTAAAGTGTATCAGAGCCACACGGGGGCAGGGGTTGCCCAGGGCGTGTTCGGTGTCGATAGTATAGCGGAGCATTGCGCGGAACTGTTCGTCGTTGGGGGCCGGTATCACGGCGGCGTCGGCAAAGAGCAGCATTTTGGAGTACGCCGGTACTTTGGTGAGAGTAATGTGGCTCAGCACCTGTCCGGGGGGCAGCAGTCCGTGTTCTTTATTAAGCACGGGGCGCAGAAGGCGGTCGGTGTTTATGCCGCCTTTCATAAGCACGTCGCCGCGGCCTTCGCGAACCAGCTGCACGCCAAGGGCTGCGGCTGCGTCGATGTCGTCAGCGACGAATACTTCGATTCCGGGATGGCGGTCGGCGATTTCGCGGACCATTTCGGCCTTATCGGCCTCGACAGTAAGGAGAAATTCGGCGCTGCCTTCGGCTGCACACTGTTCGACTACGGCGCGGGTAGGCTCGTCGGTGGGGCATACCACCACAACGCGGCGCTTGGGGGTCATGGCTCTGAATCGCGCGAGGAGGTCGTCGAAACCGGTAAGTTCACGGCCGGGGAGAGGCTTATTGTTCATGGTAGATATTTACGGATTTATGGTTAATTATGGTTAGTTGGACTGTCAAGGTAGAGGGCTGTTTGAAACAATAACTTGTTTTCCGAGTGCAAAGATGGCACAAATTTCGGTGAAAACCAAAGAAAAATCTGAAAAAAATACACACTTGGACTTAAAACGTGCAATAGCTCGAAAAAAATCGACAATAAAATTTGCAAGTAACTGAAATTATGCTTTACTTTGCAGATGCAGACAAGTCAAATTGTCGCTAAAAGCCAACTAATCGCTTGTCGAAGAAAAAAGACCAAAACTATCATCAATTCCATTTCTATGAACAGAACTTTACTATTTATGTCGGCCCTGGCATTATGCGGCAGCAGCATGCTGGCTCAGGCTTACGACTTAATTCCGCTGCCTTACAAGGCTGAGGTGCCTGTTGCTACTGTTGTGCCTTTAGCCGATGAGGCCGGCCTCTCCATGGAGTACCGTCTTTATCAGGGCACCGACATTCAGGGCCTGCAGGCAACCGGTCTGTCGAGCGGCGAAGTGAAACTTGCCGTCTGCATGCCGGCGGCTGATGCCGCATCGTTCGCAGGCAACAAGATTACCTCGCTCAATATCGTCACCCCTCCCAATGCTGTGGACGGGCGCAACGCCAACTATGTGCGCGACGTGACTATATTCCTCTCTGATAGCCGCGACGGCGAGCCTTTCTATACTCAGGACGCCTATCTGGGATTGATAGCCAAGACGAATGTAAACGTTAAGCTCGACACTCCCTACGAAATCCCGGCCGACAAAGAGCTGTGGTTCGGATACTCCTTTACACTTAACCGCAATATCGCCGTCAACCAGTACTACATAGCTAACGACGGTGTGCCAGCCGCCAACGATAACGGCTCATGGGCGCAGCTCGGCGGTCGCTGGCAGTCGATAGCCAAGTACGGCTCGCTGCTTATAGGCGCTGAAATCTCCGGCGACAATCTGCCCGTCGACAAGGCTTCGCTTATAGCTATTGAGGGTAACAGCTGGGCAGAGCAGAACCGGGCGTATACTTTCAGCGTAGGCGTGAAGAACGACGGTGCGAACGAGCTGGAAAATGCCGAAATTGAGTACTCGCTTAACGATGGCACTATACTTACCAAAACCGGCACTTTCGAAACTCCTGTAAACACAAACGCCATAGGCTACTTCACCGCCTCACTTAACTGCACCGAGGCCGGTGGCCAGTATCCGCTCAGTGTAAAACTCACCAAGGTGAACGGTGTGGAAGTAAGCAACGGCTCTGTTATTACCAAGACAATCGACTGCTACAGTACCGGCTCGGTATTCATGCGCAAAGTACTCGTAGAGGAAGGTACCGGCACCTGGTGTGGGTGGTGCCCCGGCGGTATGATTCTGCTCGAACAGATTAAAGAAAAGTACAACGATGGTTCTGCAATATTGGTAGGCGTGCATAGTGGCGACAAGATGGTAACCAACAGCTATTCAAGTTTTATAGACTGGGCATACAGCGGTTTTCCCCAATATACTGTCAACCGCCAGTATACAGGAGGTGTTACAACATCCGCAGAAGCAAACTTCCAGAGATTCCAGGCTATGTACGATGAGGTAAGAGCTACTCCCGCCAAGGCAAAAATCGACCTCTTCCTTGAATGGACTTCCGACGACCGCAACAGCGTGCATGCCGAAACCCAGACCCTCTTTGCCAATGCCACTACAGGCACATACAAGGTAGCGTTTATAGTAGTGGAAGACGGCATAGGTCCATATGCTCAGCAGAATAACTACAGCGGTACTCCGGGCTTCGGTAAGTTCTCTACCGGCGGTTCTGTTGTATCGACAATGTACGACGACGTAGCGCGTGATATCTTCAGCGCATTCGGTCTTGATGGCAGCGCCATCGTTGACCCCGAGGCAATGAACTACTACAATTACTCATACGAAGTATCGCTGGCCAAAGTATCTGATATCAGCAAGACTCGTATCGTGGCAGCTCTGCTCGACAGCTCTAACCGTGAAGTAGTCAATGTCGTTGAGGTACCCCTGTCGAATTGCTCCGGCGTAGGTAACGTAGAAGTCGCCGACGAACAGGTAAGCATACGCGGCGAAATGGGTGCGGTGGTTGTGAACGGCGCCGCTGTGACCGAAGTTTACACCGTTGCCGGTGCCCGCGTGGCTACCGCTTACGGCGAAGCAAGCATCAATCTGCCCGCCGGTCTGTACATCGTTAAGGCCGACAAACTTGTGAAGAAAGTAGTTGTGAAATAATCAGCATACCACATAAAATAGTTAAATCAGGCGTACCTCGGTGCGCCTGATTTTTTTTGTATGTTTGTATCCCCCGTCGTCCCGACGGGGGCGCTATCTCAGTCGAGTGCAGCCCAGCATGGGTTCCCGCGCCGGGGACGGCGCGGGTGTACGAGAGTGGTACGGCCAATCCGCCATAAATTTGTGGCGTACAAACAATTTTGCGGTTTCACAAAAAATTATTAACTTTGCACAAGTACCTAAAAACACTTTGGAAATCGTTCGGAAGGCGATTGACGAATTATTTTTAGACTTAATTGCTATGGCTCCTAAAATAATGAAATTACTTGCCGTCGCAGCTTTGACAGGTGCGACCGCTTCTCTGCATGCCGAAAATACCATTACCTGGGAAACACTCGGCAACAACTACTCGGCCGAAAATGGCAACAGCTATGTACAACGTTTTGTAATCGAGGCTGATGCGCCTTTCGAACGCCTGGCATTCTGCCAGTTCAAACGCGGCATGCATCCGGCTGATCCTGCTGACACTCTTATAGAAATACTTCCCGGCTACTTTGCAGTGGCCTCGGAGCGTTTTGCTCAGGCGGCCCCCGGTAAGCCGGTAGTGGTGGATGTGCTTACCGACGGCGCTCTGCGCAATATATCGTTTATACCCGACGGCATGCATCTGGTGGCCGGTGGCAAGGCGGTGAGCGCCCGTAATGTGCGCAAGCCGATAAGCTCCTGGCCGGCTCAATATCAGTATGCCAATGAAAATGGAGTGAACGACAGAATGATTTATGGCCCCGAGGCATTTGCCATCAACGACAGTCTGCGCTCGGCATGGCGTCCGGCGGCATATATGCAGATTCCGACTTCCAAGAAGGTGAAACTCAGCGGCAAGACTTTCGACTGCCCCGAATCGTTTCAGGTAAAGACGGTGAAGGTGAAGGACAAGCGCCACGATTATTATCGCGCCCGTATCGACGGCGGCCGCCTGACTGTGTACACCAACAGCCAATATCCCGAGGCGCTGACAGCGCGTCTGTTGCAGCGCATCGAGAGTTCGGTTGACGCGTACGGCAAACTGCCTGTGGCCGATATCGAGGACTGGGCCGACCTGCCTTACCGCGGACTGATGATCGACGTGGCCCGCAACTTTACAAGCCTCGACGACATGAAGAGCCTGATAAGCCTTATGGCTGCCTATGGCCTGAATGTGCTGCACTTCCATGTGGGCGACGACGAGGGCTGGCGTGTGGAGATTCCAGAGCTGCCTGAACTGACCGAGGTGGGCGCGCGCCGCGGATATACCGAGAGCGACGACGCAGACTTTCTTAAAGGCATATACAGCGGCAACGGCAACCCCGATGCCGAAACTCCGGCCAACGGCTTCTACAGCGTGGATGAGTATATCGAACTGCTGCAGTTCGCCGACAGAATGGGAGTTGAAGTGATTCCGGAATTTGACTCGCCGGGTCACAGCCGCGCCGCGATACGCGCCATGGAGGCCCGCTACCGTCGCAGCGGCGATGCCTCGCTGCGCCTGATACACGACGGCGACAGCTCGCGCTACACCACTGCGCAGGACTTCCACGACAACCTGATGAACCCCGCCCTCGATGGCCCATATAAGTTCTGGGACATAGTTATGGGCTCGCTGGTGAACACCTACGCCAAGGCCGGTGTGCCTCTGCGTGCCATACATATAGGTGGCGACGAAGTGCCCGCACATGCCTGGGACGGCAGTGAGGCCGCCAACCGCCTTATGGCCGACAAGGGTATGACCCACCAGCGCAACCTGTATGCCTACTTTGTGGAGCGTGTGGCTGAGATTGCCGCCAAGCATAAGGTAAAGATTGCCGGCTGGCAGGAAATAGCTCTGGAGCACTCGCCCGAGTACAACGCCACCGTGCAGCCACAGGTGGTGGCCGTGAACTGCTGGACCAATGCCGGAAAATTCGGTAAACAGATAGCCGAACAGGGCTTCCCACTGATACTCAGTAATGTCGACTACTTATATTTCGACCAGACTCCGACAACTCACCCCGAGGAACAAGGTCTTACATGGGGCGGAATAGTAGATGAATTCCGTCCGCTTCATGCCACAGTCGAACGCCTCTGCCCGGGCGATGCTGCCCTGCAGGCCAAGGTAGCCGGTATCTCAGGCCAGCTATTTGCCGAAACCGTGCGCTCGCGTGCCATGATTGAGCGCTACATACTGCCGCGAATGCTCGGCCTGGCCGAACGCGCCCATAATGTGCGTCCGACTCTTAGCGACAGCGAATACTTCGGTGCCCTGAGCGGCGAGATGGACGGCTGGGCAGCCGATGGCCGCGACTTCTACGTCCGTCAGCCCGGCATACGCCTCAGCGACGGCAAGATAGAGATGAACAGCGCCTACAGCAAGGGCTCGATACACTATACCTTCGACGGCAGCGAGCCCGTGGCCACCAGTCCGCTGTATACCGGCCCCGTGAGTGCCGCCGGAGTGAAACAGGTGCGTGCACGCCTCTTCTACGGCCCTGCAGCCAGCGTAACCTCGATACTGTATATAGATTAAGCTCAATTAGCAGATTTCAGGTAGTAATAAGCGATACGGCGGTTTTTGTAAAAAAAACCGCCGTATCGCTTATTTGGAGTATTGTTATTGCTTGTTCTTGAAAGCCAGGGCATATAGCCTCATTTGTTTTACCATGGCCAGAAGACCGTTGCTCCGTGTGGGCGACAGATGTTCGGCCAGACCGATTTCGTCGATGAAGTTGAGCTCGGCGTTGAGAATCTCGTCGGGCGTATGTCCGGAGAGAACCGACACCAGCATGCTTATCATACCTTTGACTATTATGGCATCGGAGTCAGCCACATAGTAAACTTTGCCGTCGCGGTATTCGGCGTCGAGCCATACACGGCTCTGGCAGCCTTCAATCAGTCGGTCGGGGGTCTTGAGTTTTTCGTCAATAGGGGGCAGGGCGTTGCCCATGTCGATGATATAGCCGTAGCGGTCCATCCAATCGTCGATGTCTGCGAACTCGTCGATGAGTTCCTGCTGGCGCTGCTGTATTGTCATATTTTCGGGGAATAAACTATGTTAAGAACTGTTTTGCCTACGTCGCCCAGAGTGTTGACGTCGATGTTAGTCATATCGTCCTGCATGGTATGCCAGTAAGGCGGGAAGCTGTTGGTCGTTTGGTTGTCGCACTCAATTATGTCGACTGCGGGTATACCGGCTTCGTTCAGGAAGGTATGGTCGTCGACTACACCGGCGGTTATCCGGTTGGGAAAGCGTTCCGAGAGGCCAAGTGCAGCCGCTTCGTTCCATATTTTGTCGGTATATTCCTTTGCCTGGGTGTGCGAGGTAAATTCGCGTGCGAAGTGAGCGTCGCGTCCGCCTACCATGTCGAGCACAATTGCATATCGCGGCATCAGGCCGTCGGGGTAGGGCAGATTGTCAAGGAAATACTGGGTACCGAGGCACCAGCTGTCGCCGTCGTCGTTGAATCCGCCGCTGCGGCCATAGTCTTCAGCATCCACAAGCAGAATATCGATGCCGTACGACGGCTTCTTCATTGCCAGATTCCGGGCAATTTCGAGCAGAACGGCAGTGCCACTGCCTCCGTCGTTTGCGCCGGGCAGGGGGGTGTTATGCTTCGTCGGGTCCGGGTCGTTATCGGCCCATGGGCGGGTGTCCCAGTGGGCCAGCAGAAGCAGACGGTTAGGGTTGGTGCGGTTATAGCTGGCCATGATGTTTATGATGGGCAGGCGTTCGCCGGTGTATGCTCTTACCTCACCTTTCTGCACTATAATGGTGTCGGGGTTGAAACTGCGCAGTTTGTGTTCGAGCCAGGCCGCACAGACTTTATGGCCGTTCGAACCGGGTACTCTGGGCCCGCATTCCAGCTGGCGTTCTACATAGTGATAGGCACTGTCGGCATTAAAGTTGCCCAGCACCTCTTTTTTTGCAGTCTGTTTGTCGGCTACCTTTTGCTCCTGTGAGCTTTTCGAGCCGCATGCGGTTGAAATTACGGTCAGCAACAGGCTGATTAAAAGGAATAATGACGGGTTCATAGACATAAAAGCCCCATTTTAGGAACTCGTGGCAAAGTTACGAAATTGCTACAGAATTATTACAGTTTGAAATGTTTAATTGTGTTAAAACTTTAGCTGAGTGCGCAGGAAGCACGGCAGACAGTGACCATGTGTTAATATTTGTTATTTTATAGTACTTGGTATTGCATAGTACTATAAAACTGCATAACTTTGCGCTACCGATAATCTACAATCACTTTTTTATAAATTCAAAAACAAGGCAATGAACATCGAAAACCTCAAATCCCAGATGCGCAAGGGCATGCTTGAGTTCTGTGTGCTGTTGTTGCTGCGACATGGCGATGCCTACGCCTCGGAAATCATATCGCGCCTCAAGGAGGCCCACATGATAGTGATGGAGGGCACACTGTATCCGCTGCTGACAAGGCTGAAGAACGACGGACTGCTCACATACCGTTGGGAAGAATCGCCCTCGGGGCCGCCGAGGAAGTATTACTCGCTCACCCCTGTCGGTAACGAACTCCTTCAGCAGCTGCGGCTTTCGTGGCAGGAAATCAACAACTCTGTTAACCATCTTGACCAATAAATATCGAAAATGAAAAAGTCATTTCCCGTAAACATCAACGGACGCATATATAATATCGACGAAGACGCATACATGCTTCTGAGAAATTATCTCGACCAGCTTCACGCCACTTTTCCCGGCGAGGAAGGCAATGAGATTGTAAGCGACATCGAAGCCCGGGTAGCCGAACTGTTCGAAGACCGTCTGAGCAGTGGCTCGCAGGTAATAGACATCGACGATGTGAACCGCGTGATTGCCATCATGGGGCGTCCCGAGGACCTTGGCGACGCTCCGGCCGAAGAACAGAGTGCAGGAGCCGCCGGAGCTGCCGGCTCGGAAGCGGCAGGCAACACTCCGCCTCCTTTTGTGCAGGAAGAACACCCGCGCCACAAACTCTACCGCGATATCGACAATAAGATGATGGGTGGTGTACTCAGCGGTGTGGCCACATATTTCGGATGCGACCCCAATCTGCTGCGTGTACTGATGATAATCCTTACCGTATGCACTGCATTCTGGCCGTGTTTCATAGGCTACCTTATCGCGTGGGCTGTGATTCCGCCTGCCGATACACCACGCCGACGGCTGGAACTGCGCGGCGAAGCTGTGAGCGTTGAGGCCGTGGGCCGCGGCGTGCTGTCGAACGACGCCCCCGTGCAGCACCGTAGCGGCAGCGGCTTCGCCGGAGTTCTCAACGCCATTGCCAAACTTGTAATGGGTTTTGTGGGCCTGGTGTCGGGTGCGGTAGGCATAGCCATGACAATAGGTATATTATGTATTGTCGGGGTGATGATAGCCTTGCCATTCAGCGCCGAAATCAGTGCGGAAATGGTACACCTGTTTCCTAATGGCCGCATTATTCTGGTACTTGCCTGCGGCCTGCTGAGTTGCCTGCTGGTGCTGCTGCCGTGTATAGCCCTGCTGTGGCTGGCCCTATATGTGGTGTTTGGCGTAAAAGGCTGCAGCACGGGCGCTGTAGTCGGAGCCTGTGTAACAGAGATACTGATATTTGTGGCCGTGATAGTCCTCAGCATCATAGTCGGTTCCGGCACCCTCGGTTGCTGGTGGTGGCACTATGTATGATTTTTTAACAACCTCTAAATGATTTTTGAGTTTCCTTTTGGTGGCAATCACGGTTTCAGCGGCCGTGGTTGCTGTCGTATCGAGGACTTCTGAATGTCGCCATGCCTGAGTTTGCAGAGTTTGTTAACGGCGCTGAGGCAGCAGCTGGCCGGTGTTGGGGTCGTAGGCGCCGAATGGACTGTCGGCCTCTTCTTCCTCCTCAGGGTCTTTCAGTGGCTGTTCGCCGGCTTTCAGCTTGGGCTTGTTCTTTTTTATGGCCTGCGGTTTCTGCATGTCCAGAGGCAGGTCGTAGATGTTCCATGCCTGTTCTATATCCCAGTTTTTCTTGAGGTTGAGTTTCTTGGGGAAATAGTAGGTTTCCTCGGGTTGCCGTTGCATGGCCACATCGCCGGGCGTCCAGCGACCGTCGCCGTTGCTGTCGATAATCAGGCGGGCATAATAGGTGCCGGGGGCCAGATAGGTAAAGGTTACCTTGTTGCCGCGTGCCTGCATTCGGTACTGGGCCTGATCGCCGCTGCCCAGCAGTTCCACTACCACGGTGGTATCGGCGGGGAGTCCGCTGAGCAGGAAGGTTATGCTCGAGTAGTCGTCCGGTTGCTTGGTGGTGAATTCGTGTATGAACGGTTTGTTGGGGTCGCCGTAAATGTTGTATACTGCTGCAGAGTCGATGCTCAGGCGGTATTTGCTGCCGGGCTGCCATTTCTGGGCAATGCGGCGGTTAAGCACCGGATTTAGCGAGTCGGGCAGCATGCGGAATCCGGCTACGGGCTGCCACAGAGTGTCGACCTGCATCTCGAAGCGTATCGCAGCAGAGTCGATGGATGCGATTGGCTCGGTAAATTCGAGCAGCAGGTCGCGGTGCAGTTCCTGCTGATTGCCTCCGAGTGCGGTAATGCCTGTAAATTCGGTGCGTATGGGGTTGCCGAGCGAGTCGAGGGGCTGCTCGTCGTCTTTTTTCTTTTTCTGGCGCGGGGAGCGGAAGTCAAAGCGCAGGCTGTCGGTAAACTGGCTCAGCTGCTCGGTGGAGTCTGTCTTCATGTAAGTGACGGCCAGTCGCAGGGTGTCGGCCTCAATCAGGCGCGGGTCACTTATCCAGTATGTGAGCGAGTCAAGGCCGCGGTTGGCCTGCAGGACAGTAAATTCGCTGAAATCGCGTCCGGCAAACTCGCCGTTGGTAATGGTGACTCTTGGCAGTGAATCGGCCTTTGCACCGAACACCATGTTGGCTTTGCGGCGTTCGGGACGTCCGTAGTCTTTGAGGTACTGCGGAGTATAGTCCTCCTTGTACAGCGACAGCAGCACGTCGTTGGGCAGGTATCGCAGACCCCGGCGCATGGCTGTGGAGTCGCCGCCCTGACTGGAACGCAGAGTGTCGGTCAGCTCAAACTGTTCGACTACAGGCTCCACCACCACGTCGTAGAATGCCATAGCTTCGGAGCGGTCCCAGCGGTTGTCGCGGTTCACGTCGTCGATGGCGAAAACGTGGTATCGGCCCGCGGGCAAGTTGCGTATGGTAAACTGTCCCAGCTGATTGGTGCGGGCAATGCGGTCGAGGGGCAGTTTGGTCAGAGCGGTATCGCTGAGGTTGGAATGTACGCCCACCAGCATGCCCTGTGCCGGTTCGAGATTATCGGCGCCGAGTACCATGCCGCTGATGCGCAGGGTGTCGATTGTCGGGCCGGTAGAGAAGTCGATGGCGAAGCCGTCGAGTATGTTGCCTTCGTTAAGGTCTTTGATGGCATCGGCAAAGTCTACGGTGTATGTGGTGCTGTCGCGGAGGGTATCGCGGAATTCAACGGTCAGCCGGCGTCCGTTGGCGCTCACCGCAGGGGGCTGGCTCATGGCCGGACTTACTACAACCTTGTTGAAGGCGTCGTCAATCTGGATATTCTCGTCGAAGTTAACTATCAGACGCTTGCCGTTGAAGTTCAGTTGCCCTGCGGGCGGATTCGACGACAGCGGCACCGGCGGATCCACATCGCGGGCACCGCCGTCGGGCCTGCCCATGCTGGCGCATGAGCCGATGATTATGGCGCCTATGATGGCGACGACGATATTATATGTCTTCCAGATATGCTTCATCGGGAACGGTGTAGTAAGGGTATGTGATTCGCGATAGAAACAGGGCGTGTGCCGGCATCGAAGTGCCTGCGGCGCAGCGGTCGCGGCGGGCAATGATTTCCGGCAAGTCGTCGGGGGCGAGTTTACCGCGCCCTACATCGGCCAGCGTGCCGGCTATGGCTCTGACCATATTGCGCAGAAAACGGTCGGCCACAACTACCAGACGCCAGCGTCCGGGCGCGACTTCCTCCCATTCCACGCGCCTGAGGTCGCAGATGTGGGTCTTCACATCGGTGTGGGTCTTGGCAAAGGAACTGAAGTCGCGGGTGCCGAGCATCATTACTCCGGCGCGGTTCATGGCGTCGAAGTCGAGGGTCGGCGGAGCCTGCCACGACAAGGGCCAGGCGAATGCGCTCTTGCGAGTGTTGGCGTAGTAGTGGTATCGCCGTTCGGTGGCATCGAAGCGAGCGTGTGCGTCGGCATGTACGGGGGTAAACGAGCGTATGGCTATATCGCGGCCAACCATGCTGTTGAGGCTGTGCAGAAAGCGGCTGTCAGGCTCAAGCCCGTCCGGGAGATCGACGTGAGCAATCATCATCGAGGCATTGACTCCGGCATCGGTGCGGCCGGCGCCTGTCACGGCCACGGGGCGGCGTGCCAGACGCGAGAGTGCCTCTTCGAGCACGCTCTGCACCGTAATTTCTCCCGGCTGGACCTGCCAGCCGTGAAAGGGAGCTCCGCGGTATGCCAAGTCAATGAACCAGCGCATCAGTCTTTCTCCAGATAGGTATATCCGTAGAGCCCCGAGCGGTATGTGCTGAGGAAGTCGCGGCCTTCCTCAGGAGTAATCGCTCCGGCTTTCATGCACGATGTAACCCATGTTTCGACATTGCGTACCAGCTTTTTAGGCGAGTACTGCACGTAGTCGAGCACTTCGGCCACGGTTTCGCCGTCGATAATCTGGTCGATTTCGTAGCGGTCTTTATACACGCTTATATGCACTGCATTGGTGTCGCCGAAAAGGTTGTGCATGTCGCCCAGGATTTCCTGGTACGCACCCACCAGGAACACGCCTATGTAGTATGGCTCGCCCTGTTTGATGTTGTGAACCGGCAAGGCCGACGAAAGGGCGCCCTGGCTGATGAAGTTGGCGATTTTGCCGTCGGAGTCGCAGGTCATGTCCTGCAGAGTGCAGGTGCGGCCGGGCTTCTCGTCGAGGTGGCTTATCGGAATTATGGGGAACACCTGGTCGATGGCCCAGCTGTCGGGCAGCGACTGGAAGAGCGAGAAGTTGCAGAAA
>CAJUHX010000008.1 GCA_910586455.1 uncultured Muribaculaceae bacterium
GTCTTTGATTGTAGCAAGTCCGACCTGCGCCATTTCAGCGAGGTCTTGTTGTGTCAGGGATAGCGTTTCCCGACGCTGCTTCATTATATCTTTCAATTCCATAGTATGACATAATAAACTTTTGTGCAAATATAGCAAGAAATCCTGACGCAACCAAATAAGAGTATGATAAAGCATACTTTCATTAATGTAATTGCCCAGTAAAAGTCTTTGGAACGAATAGGGTATTATATGTTGTACTTTTATGAACGAGATTAGGCGTAAAGTACACGGCTCTTTCATTTAACTTTGATGCTACAATGCGCCACTGTTAATCAAGTAGTTATATGTAGCTGTTTCGCAATGGCTGTGTTAATCTCATTTTGGATAAAAGGGTTAATGGCTTTTAACTAACTATCAGCCATGCACTTTGAAAATTCCAAGCATTTTTAAATGAAAGAGCCGTGTAACCCCCTTAAAATTTTGCTGTTGCTTGCTGGATATTTCAAAATTTTGCTCTACCTTTGCAACATCAAAACTGAAACAACCAGCGCACTTTGACACCAATTATTAACTCTATTTGTTGAGTACAATGTTGAGTTGATAAATAGCCAATCTTTCAAAGGTGTTGAAATTCAATAGTTTGATAAGATATTAATTCGGGGCTTCTCACCCCGACATATAGGACAACCTTTCAGACCATCAGGTCTGAAAGGTTGTTATTGTTCATAGTCCTACCATGTCCGATTACTCCTCTTATGAAACTGACAGAACTATAAACATCGACAAAATGAACTGCATTCCAAAGTCAGACAAACAACTTTTGGAATGCAGTTCATTACTGTACAGTATCTCTCCAAAAAAAACTTGGGACAGGACTGCGGAGCGCCTGTATTAATAGTTCCTTGCTTCTATTTCGAAGAAGCTGCGTTTATGGCGGCATACAGGGCAGACTTCAGGGGCCTTTTTACCGATATGTATGTGTCCGCAATTGCGGCAAATCCATACTGCATCTCCGTCGCGTGAGAATACTATTCCATCTTCGATGTTCTGCAATAAACGGCGATAGCGCTCCTCGTGGTGTTTTTCAATAGCAGCTACAGCGCGGAAGCTGTACGCAATCTCAGGAAATCCCTCGGCTTCAGCCTCCTCTGCCATCTTTGAGTACATTGAGGTCCATTCGTAGTTCTCACCTTGGGCGGCTTCCTTCAGATTATCCATGGTATCGGAGATTTCGCCTCCGTTCAATAGCTTGAACCACAGCTTGGCATGCTCTTTCTCGTTGTTTGCAGTTTCCTCAAAGATTGCCGCAATTTGCTCGTATCCATCCTTGCGTGCCTTTGAGGCAAAGTAGGAATACTTGTTGCGTGCCATTGATTCACCGGCAAAGGCTTCCTGAAGATTACGTTCAGTTTTTGTTCCTTTTAAATTTTTCATTGTTGTGTTTTTATTTAGTTATACTATCGTCATTTACTATTTCGCTACAATCCGGACAAATACCCTTAAAATATACATTTACGTTATCGCAACAGAAATTGGCCGGGGCCGTCAATGCTGACATGTCAAGCGGAATATCGAAAATCTTTTTACACTCACGGCATATAAAATGCGCATGCGGTAAGGGTAGTGTCGAGTCGTACCGGGTGGAATCAGGCGATATGTTTATATCATTAACCAGCCCCTTCTCGGCAAGCAACTTCAAATTATTAAATACAGTAGTTCTTGACAGTGTAGGATTATTCCGATGTACAAACGTATATATTTCTTCAGCAGTAGGATGACTCTTGCTTGTAGATACAAATTCCAGAATCTCAAGCCGCTGAATCGACGGTCTGATACCTGCCTCAGTTATTTTCCTGAGTAATTCGGCTTTTTCAATTTTATTCATTTCTGAAATTAGTTTAATTTTGTATTCAGTACAAAGTTATAGTAAATCCAATAAGCATGCAAGAGTTTTAACTTTCTTTAAAACTCAACATTTCAATCCATATATAGTATTTTACTAATTTACAACCTATTACCTAAAATAAATCGTAATACAGAAAAGGACTGTAGCAACAAAGCAAGTGAGCTATGGGCTTGTCAGATATTCACTACCATTATTTTTTTCGCACCGATGCGAGCTTCGAGATACTTCACAAGCTTATCGTGGTCGGCTTTAGGCAGTGGAGCACTCGTTTTTATCATAGCCACGGCTGTAGTATCGGCGTCAAGCGTGTCGGCAGGCGCCACAAACACAGCATTGGCTATTCCTATCTGCTGTATGGCGGGGAATATCACTCTCAGTTCGGGAGATATGGTTACTGACAGCTTCTGCGACGTGTCTTCGCGGGCTATCACAGCCCTAAGCGAGTCGATGGTCGATTGCTGGCGGGAAATAGTATTCTGAGTCAGACGGAATATATCGTCGGCCGAAGTATTCTGCACATTAGCCAAAGGTGAATCGCCTCCCTGAATAAAAATCAGCTTTGTTCCTTGTAGCCCATAGTACTTAAGTTTGGCCGACAATGCAAGCTGCAGAGAGTCGACTGGAAGGGTGTGCCCTATCATTGTCATCTGCAGACAGCGTTCGCCATTTTCAGTAAATATCTTGCGGTTCAGTACCTGAGTGTCGGGGAAGTTACATTCTTCGGCTATGAATCGGTCGGCGTTGGCCTGGAAGCGGCTTTGGGTAAGCATGTTGTATGTAAGGTATATACTCGGCAGCATGGTAAGTATGGCCAGCGAATACACAACATGGCGAACGCGGCGCGCCCTGACGTTGTCGGCATCGTTCACGCCCTTATATTTCATAAACTTTACACCTACAAAAGTGGCGAAAGCTATGTATATGGAGTTGATTACGAAAAGATATAGCGCACCCAGAAAGTAGTCCATCTGCCATGTGGCCAGGCCATAGCCGGCAGTACATAGCGGAGGCATCAGTGCGGTTGCTATGGCCACGCCTGGTATCACATTACCTTTGTTGGTACTGCCCAATGCCACTATGCCCGCTCCGCCGCCTACAAAGCCTATCAGCACGTCGTATATGGTCGGAGATGTACGTGCCAGCAACTCGCTGTGCTGCTCGTTTACCGGCGAAATCAGAAAGTAAAGCGTCGACGTTATCACCGAAAAGCCCGCAGCCATCAGCAGGTTGCGAAGGCAGCGCTTGAGCAGCGCGAAGTCGTGGATGCCTACTCCCAGGCCTATGCCTATGATAGGGCCCATAAGAGGAGATATCAGCATGGCGCCGATAATCACTGCCGTTGAGTTGGTATTCAGGCCCAGCGAGGCTATGAATATCGCCAATATAAGTATGACGATATTAGTGCCTTTGAACGATACACCCTCGCGTATGGCGGCTTCGGCCTCGGCCTGCGATACGAGCTGCCCGGAAAATGAAAAATAATTGATGAAAAATTCAGTGATTTTAGTACCGAAGTTCTGCTTCATTTCTGTAGGTATATTGTTATGGCGCCTTCGCCAGTGGGCTTATAGCTCTATTCTCCGGCCGGACCGAGCAGCAGCACAGCGCCTGTGGCGGGATCAAGCTGGAGTTTCGACGGAGCTTTCTTGTCGGTGAACAGTCCGGGGTCAAGGCCGAAGGTGACGCCCTGCTGGGCCATGTCGACGGTAGTGCGGGCAACTACATTGTCGCGGAAATAAACTGTCACGTCGGCTGTACCGGGGATGGTGTATGCCACGCCGCCCTTGGGAAATTTCTTTTCCTCGCCTTTTTCGTTCACCGGCAGCGAGGCCTGCTCACGGGCCGTGATATTGATGGTCACGGGCTCGCCGGACAAGTCGTCTGCATCCACAAAGCCGTCGGTAAGCGATATACGGCTGATTACCTTGCCGGAGATATCCTCGGCGTCATCAGGCACCACTGTGGCGGTGTACACCCGGGTATATGTCTTTACTGTTCCGGCAAACATGGCAGTAAGGGCGGCCTCCTGTGCCGACAGGTTCTCCAGGGCGAGCTGGAGCGACAGACCGTCGGGCGGAGTGTTGTCGGCCTGACCCGATATGAGGTCACTGCGCATCTCGCGAAGTTCGAATATGCGTTGGGCGGCGAGTTCGGCTCTTTTCGAGGTTGATGAACTCTGAATCATTTCTTGAGTCATGGCTTCGCGGGCTGCGGGAACTTCAAGCGGAGTGGGTTTGGCGGCCACAGGCACCGGCAGGTCTACTGCTACTTCGTCGGCAATCTCGTCGGTATTGAGCGAGAGCATGCAGCCCGACTCGTTGAGTATCATATACGGAGTGCTGCCCGATTTGAACTGCACCTGCCAGCGGTTTGAGTCGTCGGCCTCGCCGTGAGTGCCTATTACCACCGATTTTACCTGCAGCTGTGTGGAGGGCGCGGTTATGGCATCGGCGATATTGAGGTAGCGGCGGGCATAGTTATAAAACTCGCCGGGAGTCTTTTCGGTAAATTCGGCCTCCACGGTCACATCCACGGCAGTACGGGGCAGACTGTAGGCCAAAGCGTATTCGCCGGACTTGGAGGCTGTGAATTTCTGTGTGGTCTGGGCTGTAGCGGCCGGCATAAGCAGCGATGCCGCGGCAGCAAATAAAAGGATGCGTTTCATTTCATTATCTTTTTGATGGCGGCACCTACGGAGTCGGCCACGTCGTCGGCGGCCACACCGTACTGGCCATGGCGGTTTTCTGCTATCTGTCCGGCTACGCCGTGGATGTATACACCGGCCACGGCGGCCATCTCGGGTTTGATGCCCTGGGCTATCAGGCCGGTAATGATACCGGTGAGTACGTCGCCGGTGCCTGCGGTGGCAAGGGCCGGAGTACCCGACGAATTGATGCACACCTTGCGATCGGGGCGCACCACGTATGTATAGTAGCCTTTGAGCACTATTATTACTTTGTAAGCCTCGGCCATCTCCATGGCTTTGGCCAGACGGGCCTCGGGCGAGGGCTGGGTGCCGAATAGGCGGTCGAATTCAGCAGCATGCGGCGTGAGTACCGACAGCACGGGCACATAGTTGAGCATTGTCGGGCGCAGGGCTATGCAGTTGAGCGCATCGGCGTCGAGTACCAGTGGACGGCTGTTGGCATTGGCCACCTTCAGGAATCTCTCCAGAGCGTTGATGGTGCTGTCGTCGGTGCCTATGCCGGGGCCTATGCCTACGGCGTTATAGTCGTGCTTGAGCACTATTTCGGTAATCATCACATCGCTCTGGTCGCGCAGAAACAGTGCCGAAGGTACTGCAGACTGCACCAGAAAGTAGCCGCAGCGGGCCGAGTAGCAGGTGACCTTGCCTGCGCCTGAGCGGACGGCAGCCTTGGTGGCGAGGATTGCTGCGCCTTCCATACCGTAGCTTCCGGCAAATATTATGGCGCTGCCGAAGTCTGCCTTGGAACAGCATAGCGGACGACGCGGCAGCAGCAGGCTCACCTCACTGCTTTCTATCAGGTAGTAGTTTTCCTGTATGTTGCGCATGGCCTGATGACTGTAGCCGATGTCGACTACTTTCCAGCGGCCTACTACCTCGGCGTTCTCGGCCATGAAGAAGGCTATGCGGGGTAATCCCAGAGCCAGGGTGGTATCGGCGTTGACTATATTGCGGTTTATCAGCCCCGAGGTGGGATCAGACGGCAGACCCGAGGGTACGTCGACCGATATTATCCGGGCTCCGGACTCGTTGATGATGCGTACTATATGCTGGTATCCGCCGGTAAGGCGGCCGCTGTAGTTGCCGTCGCAAAGGCCGTCGATTACTACCGATTTCTCGCTCAGTTCTGGCATGGTGAACTGCAGCCCTGTGACCTCGATGAAGTCGCACGATGCGTTCTCGTCCTCAATCAGGCGGGTGCGGCAGGCCTCGCACTCCGGTGTGAGCCGGTGCCCGCCGATGTTGAACAGGTATATCTCCATGTCGTAGCCGGCGGCACACATCAGGCGACATGCCTCCAGAGTGTATGCACCGCAGTCGTTTTCGCCGGCGAAAACGGTTATACGCCGTCCGGGCTTGATTTCGCGCATCAGCGCCTCCGACAGAAAGTCGCCGGTACGCAGCACAAAGTCGAGCTCGCTCAACTGCTGCTCGGACATTGTATGCTGGCGTATACGGCGTATATCGTCGTTGCTGTACAATCTCATAGCTCTTCGGAAATCGATTCAAGAGCGCGCGCGAGCTGGTCGGGGCACGAGGTTCCTTTGTTGCCGCACTCTATTCCGCGCAGTGTGGCTATTACTGCGCTCAGGTCCTTACCTTTTACCAGGGCAGCGATACCTTTGAGATTGCCGCTGCACCCGCCGGTAAAGGACACTCGGCCCAGAGTACGGGTTTCAGGATTTACTTCTATGTCGATAAGGCGGCTGCAGGTGCCGCACGGAGTGTACTGATACTGTTTCATAATAATGCAAAGTTACTGCAATATTTTGTGAGTATGAAAGGTATTAAATTATGTTAACACATTTATAGCCGAAAAATGGCTACCTTTGTATTCATAATGAAGCTGCACGCATCGATTGTAACATATAATACCGATTGCGCCGAGTTGCGCAAGTGTATCGACTCTCTGCTGGCCGACAGCGGGGTGGTAGGCCGGGTTTATGTGGTCGACAACAGCAGTTCGGAATCAACAGCCGCAGTGTGTGCCGAGTATAGCGGGATTGTGAAGTATATACCCCACCCCAACACCGGCTACGGCGATGCCCACAATGTGGCGTTGCACCAAAGCATCGAGGCCGACACTGCACTGCATCTGGTTATAAACAGCGATGTATATTTCCGCCCCGGCACTCTGGCTGCGTGCGTGGCTTATATGGCGGACAATCCGGAGGTGGTGCAGCTGATACCCCACACCGTGTACCCCGACGGCAGCGAACAGTATGTGATACACCCGCTGCCGACTCCGCTCGACATGTTCATGCGCGGTTTTATGCCCGAAAGCTGGCTGAAACGTCGGCGCCGCCGCTACCAGTTGCGCGACCGCGACCCCAAGGCAACCGTCAACGCCCCCTACCACCACGGTTGCTTCATGCTGCTGCGCACTGCGGCAGTGGCAAGCGTAGGCCTGTTCGACCCGCGCTTCTTCATGTACCCCGAGGATATCGACCTTACACGCCGCATGCACCGGCTGGGCCGAACCGTCTACTGGCCCGGGGCTGAAATCGTCCATGCCCACAGGGCAGAGTCGAAGCGCTCGGGCCGCATGCGCCGCATACATATCGCCAACATGCTGCGGTACTTCCGCAAATGGGGCTTCTTTTTTGACCTTGAGCGCAGGCAGGTGAACCGCCGCCTGATGAAGGAGTATAACACTAAGGGTCTGTCTAATAGTGTATTTAAATAAATCCCAAAAAAATTATATCAGAGAATGCAACAATATCTCGACCTGCTACGCGACATCCGCGACAACGGCGTTGACAAGGCCGACCGGACCGGCACCGGCACTCGCTCGGTATTCGGCCGGCAGCTTCGATTCAATCTCGCCGACGGATTTCCGTTGCTGACCACAAAAAAACTGCATCTGAAATCAATCATATACGAACTGCTGTGGTTTCTCAACGGCGATACCAATGTGAAGTATTTGCAGGACCACGGCGTGCGCATCTGGAACGAATGGGCCGGACCCGACGGCGACCTCGGACACATCTACGGCTACCAGTGGCGCTCGTGGCCCGACTACCGAGGCGGCAGCATCGACCAGATTGCACAGGCTGTCGACGACATCAAAAACAATCCGGATTCGAGGCGAATAATTGTCAGCGCCTGGAACGTGGCCGACCTGCCGCAGATGAATCTGCCGCCGTGCCACGCCTTCTTCCAGTTCTATGTCGCCGACGGACGACTGAGCCTGCAGCTGTACCAGCGCAGCGCCGACACCTTCCTGGGTGTGCCGTTCAACATTGCCTCCTACGCACTGCTGCTTATGATGATGGCACAGGTAACCGGTCTTGAGGCCGGCGACTTTATCCATACCCTTGGCGACACCCATATATACCACAACCACTTCGAGCAAGTGGAGGAGCAGCTTGGCCGCGAACCGCGACAACTGCCACGCATGGTAATCAATCCGGAGGTCAAAGACATTTTCAGCTTCAGCTACGACGACTTCCGCCTCGAAGACTACAATCCGCATCCTCATATCAAAGCAACTGTGTCGGTATAGCATCCCGGCATCTATCTCCTATACAATGATAAATATAATAGTAGCCGCTACACTCGACGGCGCGATAGGCCTCCGCGGCGACGTGCTCTACTACATCCGCCCCGACCTGCAGCGCTTCAAGGCCCTCACTACCGGCCACACGGTAATAATGGGCCGCAAAACATTTGAATCGCTGCCCAAAGGCGCGCTGCCCAACCGGCGCAACATTGTCATCACCCGCCGGGCCGACTTCAGCGCACCCGGCGCCGAGGTTGCCCACAGCCTGCAGGAAGCATTGAATACGGCCGACGGCGAGGAGATATTCATAATTGGCGGTGAGAGCATCTACCGCGCCGCGATGCCTTTGGCGCAGCGCCTGTATCTTACCCAGATACACGCCGAGCGCCCCGATGCTGACACTTTCTTTCCGCTGCCCGAACTCCCTGAATGCCACGAACCATGGCAGCACGACGACCGCAGCGGCATGGACTTCCGCTTTCTTGATATTAATCTGACCAACAATTCCTGACCACAGTGTTCAGATACGGCAAACTGATATTTCTAATAGCTGTGGCTGCTGTAGTGGCCACATTTCTATATATCTCCAACGGCCTGGTACGCGACCTTGCGGCCCAGGAACGCGAACGCATGGAGATATGGGCCGACGCCACCAAAGAGATTATCAGTGTCAGCAGTATCGACCACGACACCGCGCCGAGTGTCGACATTGACTTTCTGCTCAGGATAATCGAGCGAAACACCACCATACCGGTACTGCTGACCGACGATAACGGCTCGATTATGCAACAGCGAAACTTCTCCGACATGCCCGACGCACTGAACCCCGACAACCCTCTGGAACTATCGCAGGCCAACGAGGAGTATCTGCAGAAAAAACTCGAAAATCTACGCCGCTCGCCTAATGTCATCGACATTGAGATAGCTCCCGGCGAAGCTCTCCACCTCTACTACGAAGATTCAACACTGCTAAAGCGGCTGAACTACTTCCCTTACATACAGCTTCTTGTAATGTTGGCTTTTATAGTTGTGGTGTATTTTGCCGTACTATCGTCGAAAAAAGCCGAGCAGAACAAGGTATGGGTGGGGCTTTCAAAAGAAACCGCACACCAGTTAGGCACACCGATATCGTCGCTGATGGCCTGGATGGAACTTCTGCCCGACTACGGAGTAGACAGCGACACAGTGGCCGAAATGAACAAGGACGTGAACCGACTGAGCATGATTGCATCGCGCTTCAGCAAAATCGGCAGCAAGCCACAGATGGCGCCCGACGACCTCAACAACATTGTTGAAGGTGCTACGGGCTATATGGCTACACGCATTTCCAGCCGCATACGCCTCAGCAGCAGCCTCGCAGACTGCGCTCTGCCGGTAATGGCATGCCGTCCGCTGCTTGAATGGGTACTGGAAAACCTTATAAAAAATGCCGTCGACGCCATGGAGGCTGACGGCAGTATTGCTGTAAGTACGGGCAGCGGCGGACTCGCCGCATGGATTGAGGTTCGTGACAGCGGCAAAGGCATATCACGCAAAAATTTCAAAAAGGTTTTCTCGCCTGGATTCACCACCAAAAAACGTGGCTGGGGACTGGGACTGACTCTTGCCAAACGCATCGTGGAGCAGTATCACCAAGGACGCATTTATGTAAAAACCAGCGTTCCGGGCCAGGGCACCACCTTCCGCATAGAGATTCCGCTCAACCGAAACTGAAGCCGACAAACACACCCCTATATGTTACAAAATGATGCCATTAACACAAATTAACACAAAACATAACACTCATTAGAATTTAACAACATATCTTTGCGATACCAAAATCAAAGAATCTACCACATAGAACTCGTATCTATTCCATATAAGTAGCAATATGCTACATTAAAAGTCGTATCGCCAATGAATCTCTCTCTACTCTTCAGGAGTATCTGTAGGAAAACAGATGCTCTATTGTCATTTTTCCAAGCCGGAATATCCTCAACAGGCTATATCTCCAGACATGCAATCTGTCGGCTTATATGTGTGACCGCCGCAGGCATCCCCCTATGCATGGATGCAGTGCCCGCATGGCCGGGCACACAAATCGTAACCCAGCCCGACGGGAGTACCATCGAACTGCGTCTTTTAGGCGACGAATACGGTCATATAACAATAGATGCCGCAAGCGGCATCGCTGTGAAGATTGACCGGGATGGTTTCTGGAAGCCCTCCGGAGAAGAACCGCAAAAGGCCCTGACCCGCAGAAAAAAAATCACATCCACGCATAACACGGGCTCCGGACTGCCATCATTCCCGCGAACCGGCGAAGTTCGCTCGCTGATTGTGCTTGTAGAATTCTCCGACATCAAATTTGTGACTCCGGACGTTCAGCGTGAATTCAACGAAATGCTTAATCTGCCCGGCTTCGACCGGCGCGAACACATCGGTTGTGCCGCCGATTACTTCCGCGAGCAGTCAATGGGACAATTCTCTCCTGTATTCGACGTATACGGCCCCGTGACAGCCGACCGTCAGGCGGCCTATTACGGAGAAAACGATGCCGACGGCAACGACATCCGCGCCCATGAACTTGCAATTGAAGTGTGCCGCAAACTCGACAACGTGATAGATTTTGCCGACTACGACCTCAACAACGACGGACAAATCGACAACGTATATCTTTTCTATGCCGGATATGGCGAGAATTTCGCCGGAAACAAATCGTCATGGATATGGCCCCATGCCAACCACATCGACCTCCTTGGCATACCGGAGAGCGAGCGGACATTCGACGGCAAAGTCATAAACAGCTACGGCTGCTGCGCCGAGTTGTACGGCTCATACGGCACCGATGTGACCTCCATCGGCACATTCTGCCATGAGTTCGGCCATATTCTCGGCCTCCCGGACACCTACGATGTGAACTACAACTCCGACGGACTGGGGAATCACCCCGACAAATGGGACATCATGGCCTCGGGTTCATATCTGCCCGAAACCCGCAACTGTGGTGCTGTTCCGGCCGCATACACTGCCGTGGAGCGATGGCTCCTCGGATGGGCTGAACCCACTGAAATCAGCAGGCCTCAGTCGGTTACCCTTCCTCCGCTGCACAGCTCTGCTATATCCGCACGCATATCCACCGACAATCCCGATGAATTCTTCATATTGGAAAACCGACAGAAAGAACAGGGCAGCTACGACCGCTACATACCGTATCACGGCATGCTTGTATGGCATGTGGACCGCCGGCCCGACGCATCTATAAACGTAACCATCGGCGACATGCTCCAGACCATAACATGCGCACAGGCATGGGACCTTGAATACAACGCTGTGAATATGAACGCTTCACACCAGTGCCTGGAAATCGAAAAGGCCTCCGGCAACGACGGTTCGCGGTCTTCGGCCGACACCCCGTTTCCGGGAAGACAGATGCGCACCGAATTCACCGACGACACAGCGCCTTCGATGCGCTCGTGGAACGGCACCCCCGTAGGCAAAGCCATAACCGGCATCCGCGAATCGGATGGAATGATACACTTCGATTTCATGGGCGGCAACGGACGCGATGTCCGCATTGAAACAATTTCGGCCGAGAACATTGGCGATGATTGCTTTACCGCCCGATGGCTCAAATGCGATGATGCCACAGACGGTTACCGACTCCGGCTCTACAAAGCACGACACCAGCTGCAGACCGGAGTAATTACCCTGAACGAGATATTCTCATCGATGCCCGATGGCTGGAGCATCAACGGTGACTATGACTTCCGCGAAGGAGCCTTGATGCTGGGTGGCACACAGGCCGCCACACTCCTGTCGCCCGAAACCGACATAGAAAATGGCGGAACTCTGGCAATTTCCGCACGACAAAGTGGATCCGGAGCCGCTACAATGCTGACAATTCGTCTTGGCGATGATATAATTGACCAGTATGTACCCACCGACCTCACATCGGAATATATCATAAACCTGCCAGAAGGCTGTGGTAAAACCAGAATCAGCATATCTACTGAACGCCGCAAGAGCGCAGTCATAGAACAGATAACTCTGCGCCGGGATGTGGAATCGGTAAGTCTGACTCTACTGCCGGAACACAGCACCGACACCGATGCCGACGCCACCTCCCACACATTCACCGGACTTGAGTTCCACACTGACTACGCATACACAGTGGAAGCCACAGGTTTCGCAGGTTCGGTTTCGCCATGCACTTATGTCACTACCGGACGCACCACCGGCATTGAATATATGCAGACCACGCAGCCCGATGACGACATCGAAATATATTACACTTCCGACGGACGCAGGGCCAACAGGCACCAACTCGCACCGGGCCTGTACATAGTCAAGAAAGGCAACACTTCCTCAAAGATTATAATCGGACGATTATAAGAGGTTGTTAAAAAATAAACTCACCAAAACATTATGCTTATGAAAAAATTATTTACCGGAATGTGCTTGTTGCTTGCTACAGCGCCGATGATACCGGCCACGCAGGCACAGACACAGGAATTACCCTATGAGATTACCTTCGCATCGGGCAATTACAGCACTTGGTCAGTAATCGACAGAAACAACGACGGCGACAATTTCGGTGCACGCAAATGGGCCTGGTGGAGTTCATACAGCTGCATGGCAATCAACATAGTATCGCAGACAGGCCCGGCCGATGACTGGCTGATTTCTCCGCCATTCGAACTTGAAGAGGGCACCCGGTATGAAATCAGTTACCGCTTTTACGCCTATACAAGCGATGCAAAAAACCTTCCGGTCGACCTTAAGCTTGTCAGCGACGGAGTCGACCCTGATGCAGCATCACCCATAGTGGCAACATATAACGGAGGCACCACCAACAAGAACGATCCGCCTGAAACCGCCACTTTTACCGCCACAGCCTCAGGAGTATTCCATATCGGAGCCCATATGACATCCACCATGGGCAACGGCTACAGCGATGGCATGAAAGGCCGTGTTTGCTTCACCAAATTCAGCATCACGCCTCTGCAGAAAGCCTCCGCCCCTGGCGCATGCGGCAGCCTCTCGGTTACTCCAGGAGCCAACGGTGCCGAAAGCGCACTGATAACCTTCAGCGCACCCGAACTTGATGCCGACGGCAATCCGCTCGCCGGTACGGTAAAAATAAACCTTTACCGCGAGGACAATTCAGCGCCGTTCCACACATCGCAGGAACTCTCAGCCGGAGAATCTGCATCATACACCGACAACGAAGCCTATGCAGGCGAAACATGGTACATAGCAAAGGCTGAAAATTCGTCGGGCGAAGGTCCGGCATCTCGTGCCGACGCATGGATTGGCGTGGACGTGCCCGAAGCCGTAACCGACCTCGGTATCACACACAACGACCGGGGGCTTGTGGAACTCAGCTGGAAGGCACCCCGGACATCGATACACAACGGATATATCGATTACAGCACACTCCAGTATCAGGTGACCCGTATTATGAACGGACAGATGAAAAACATCGGAACCATAAGCACCACCGTGTTCACCGATACCGACCTTCCGGACAACGAACAAGTGAACGTAGCCTATCAGATAATTCCCCGCAGCCCGGCAGGACTTGGAACCGGCTCACAATGCCCGTACTTCAACCACGGCACGCAACTGTCGCTTCCTTTCGCCGAATCATTCGCAGGCGCAACATACACCACGACTCCATGGCGTCAGGAAGTGGTGAAAAACTTCGATGATGCCGGATATCAGCCCGAATGGACTCTGATTGAACGCGCCAATGTGACTGACTACGTTACCGACGACAATCCTGAAGGCATAGAGATAACCATAGCCTCGCAGGATACCGACCGGGGCTTTTTACGTTTCAACTCCAATGCCATAGGCAAAGCCAAAGAAGCCGCCACAGGACGGCTCATATTCCCGGCCATCGACTTTACAGGTCTGCAGAACCCGGTTCTGACATTCTACATGTTCCGCGAAACATATTACACTACCAATCCGGCCACTAACGGAGGCTATCGCGATGACTTCGTATGCATCGAAGCCACAGCTGACAACGGTTCGTTCTCGCCTGTGGTGCCGATGGAATTCCACCGCTACGGCCAGGAAAACGACTGGGTACTCTGTGAAGTTCCACTCTATGCCATGGCCGGACAGCCAAGAGTACAACTGGCTTTCACCGGCAACGGATTCGGCGGTGGTCCGATATACATCGACAACATCAACATTATCGAACGCACGGCCTACGACCTCGAGGCCATAAAGCTGTCCGGACCGGTCCGCACCCGAATCGGTGAAACGGCCACTTTCATGCTTACTGTAAAAAACAACGGTGGATTCGAATGTTCCGATTATAGCGTTGACCTCTACAAAAACGGCGAACGCATACAAAGTGTCGACGGACTTCCGGTTCTCCCAGCACGTTCTGTAGCACTGAACATCGACTATGTGGCAGCCCCGGGTGATGAATGCGAATCTGCCGATTTCACTGCCGCTATAATATACTCCAAAGACCAGAAGCCGGAAAACAATACATCGAAAACAATTAAAACCGCAATCACGGCTGCTCTGCTGCCAATGGTCACCGACCTCAAAGCAATGAACGACGGTGGTACTGTAGAGCTGACTTGGAAATACCCCGACTGGTTGCCCACTGAAACTCTTGTCGAACTGGATGGATTTGAAAGCTATGAGCCGTTTGTAATCGACTCGTTCGGCGATTTCACCTGCTACGACCTTGACAAACGTATCACCTTCGGCATCGGCGCCGCAGCCGGCGTAACATATCCCAACTCCGGCGAAAAGATGGCCTTTCAGGTATTTGCTCCTGCCCTTACAAACATCGATGAGAGCGAACTGCATCTCTGGGCCACACACAACGGCAACAACATGCTCATCGCCCCTCAGGCATCTGCATCCGGCAATACCGCTCCATCGAACGACTGGCTTGTGTTCCCGCAACTGAGCGGCAACGCACAAACCATAAAATTCTATGCCCGCTCGTTCAGCGATACTTATGGTGAATTCATTCAGGGATTCTATGCCACAACAGCCAATCCGACAGATGCCGATGACTTCCTCCCCTGCCCCGATGGCGGAGAAATAAGCTACAGCGTACCTGTAAACTGGACTGAACTGAGCTATTCAGTGCCTAAAGGCGCCCGGTTCTTCGCACTCCGACATGTATCGGCCGACGGATACGCCCTCATGGTCGATGATGTAACATACCAGCGCTCAATTCCCGACGCAAAGGCCTCGGGACTGCTCGGCTACAACCTCTACTGCAACGGCGAACGCCTGAATGAGGAACCTATAGATGCCGACAAACCGGCCTACACCCACACCGCCTCGGCCCCCGGCGAATACAACTATACCGTAACCGCAGTATATCCCGGCGGAGAATCATCTCACAGCGAAACTGCCGCCATCGTAATCGAGTCGACAGGTGTCGACAACCTTACTGATTCAGCTATTATAGTATCGGCAAACGGATGCAGCTTGTATATCGGCGGAGCAGACGGACTCACTGCCTCTCTGTACACTCCTTCGGGTGTATGCGTCGAAAGCACAGTATGCACTGCCTCTACCCGACTTGAAGCTCCTCTGCCGGGCATATACATTCTTTGTGTAGGGAACCACACCTTCAAAACAATTCTCAAGTAGACCAAACCCAAACCGCACACGTACAGACGTATGAACAGAATCATTTTATTCATAGCGCTTTCTCTGATTTCCCCGGCACTCTCGGCCGGGGAATTTGGAGTGCTGAAGCCGGGTGCTCGTCGGGCACCAATCTGCGACACTGCATACTGTCAGTCCGGCCGCACGGCAATGCCGGCAGCTGAGGCTCCTGCAGCCGCACGTCCTGATTTTTTTGCCGTTGAACTATCATCAACTCCGTCCATAAGCTCGTTCCGGGCAAGCTACTCCCTGACTACGGCAAAAGTAATGGAACTGCCACCGATGTCGGGCTACAGCGGTACATCGGTAGGTCGCAATTTCTTGTACATGGACTACAGCGTGAATTCATCGGGCAACATCACTGCCGTGAACTGGCGAAAAGTCGACATGGATACCAAAAGCATTATATCCACTCAAGCCCAGCAATATGCTCTCGGAGTGTGCATGGACATGACTTATGACCCAACCACGTCGACAATATACGGCATATCGGCAGTCAGCGACATTCTCGTAAGCATCGACCCGGAAACCGGCAATGCTTCGCCGGTGGCTCAAACAATGCCGTTCTATACTCTGTCGGCCGATGGCGCTGGACAACTCTACGGCATAGCACTTGACACCGACACCGGACACGGTGTACTCTACACCGTAAACAAAGTTACCGGCACCGCCCTCAAGATTGGCGACACGGGCGTAAAAATGCTCACCGACGAAAGCGGCACTATAGCAGCATTCCAGTCGGCGGCGTTCAGTTCGGTCAACGGACAGATTTACTGGGCTATGACCAATTCGGAGTATACATCGGCCCTATACCGTGTGGATCCTTCCACCGGTGTTGCCGCATATATGGCCGCATTCCCCGACAACGAATCCTATGTGGCGATGTTCGACATGCCCACCCCGGCTCTGCCCGACGCTCCGGCTCCCGTACGCAACATATCTGCCTCTCCGGACGGCATGAATGTAAAAATCGACTTCACCGCCCCCGACAAAACCGCCGACGGTTCAGATCTGGCTTCAATAACCTCAATCGAGATATTCCGGGGTAATGACACCGAAGCGGCATGTAGCCTTAAGGCCCCCAATCCGGGTACTGCATTCTCCTGGACCGATACCGAAGCCAAGGCCGGGTTCAATGCCTACCGGCTTGTAGCAGCCAACGACGCCGGAGAAAGTCTTCCGGCATACGCATCGACATTCTGTGGTGATGACTACCCATCGGAACCGACCGAAGTAAACGTCCGTATAGACGCTGCCGGACAACCGGTCATAGAATGGATGCCTCCGCAAACCGGACTCAACGGTTTGCCTCTCGACAGCAACAAACTCTCCTACATGATACAGCGCGACATAAACGGTCGGAGTGAAATCATAGCCGAAGGCATAACCGATACAAGCTATACCGACACCTCGCTCGACCTTAGCCGCCAGCTGTATCCATACTATTATGTCATAGCAGTTTCTCCCGCAGGCGAAGGCCGTGTGTCACTCCCGGCAGGAACCTACACCGGACCTGCATACAAACTGCCATTCAGCGAGAACTTCGCTGAGGGCAACCCGGTTTCGGCTCCATGGGTGATGCAGTCAATCGACCTCGGGGGCGCATGGGAGATAAGTCTGCTTAGTACATTCCCCGGCAGCGGTCCCTATATTGGCGAAGGAATGCTGGTATTCATCGGGTTCCACTCTGTCGAGGGAGCTGAGGCCAGAATCGCCACACCCATAATGAGCTTCCGTAACGTTTCGCACCCAGAGCTTCGATTCCACTTCTACTACCTCGATATGTCGGACCAGGACTTGCGGTTCAACGACCACATGATTGTGGAAATTTCAGTCGACGGCAGACCGTTTGTGCCGGTGGAAGGCGCCGACTACTACCAGCACGATGCCAATACCCGCTGGACCGAGGTGGTGCTTCCCCTAACCGACTATGCAGGTTCTGAAAAAGTATCAATCGGATTCCACGGTTATTCCGGCGGAGGTTTTGACCTTTTGGTCGACAACATCCATGTTGTCGACAAAGATGAGGCAGGAATCGACGACACCCACCTGAATTCCGAACCAGCCCTGTATTTCAACCTGCAGGGCATACCTGTAGATGAACATAACCTCACGCCCGGTCTTTATATCCGCCGCTCAGGCAACGACATCAAAAAAATAATCATCTGATTATGTAATTATCAATCATCAGTTGCAAAATAGCAGTATAGCGGATATGATATAATAGCCCCGCATGCACCCACGGGGTAACAATATATTGATTTTAAACAAGGAATTCCCTTGGAGGTGATGGTACAAAAACAATGATACATTTTTTACTATCACCTCTAAAGGAATTGGTTTTCAGAACCATCAGGTCATGCCGCGCTGCGGCTCATAATTATGCGACACCCTCCTTCGTTACCAGACATACAGCCTCGGCGGCTATACCTTCGCCGCGCCCTGTAAATCCGAGGCGCTCGGTGGTGGTTGCCTTTACCGATACACGGTCGACAGGCAGCCTCAGGTCGGCAGCTATGTTCTGACGCATCTGCAGTATATGCGGCGCCATTTTGGGGGCTTGCGCCATTATGGTAAGGTCGACATTGACCGGAGCAAAACCCATACCGCGCAGAATATCCACTACGCCGCGCAGAAGCACCCGCGAATCGGCTCCCTTCCACTGCGGGTCAGTTTCAGGGAAATGCTTACCTATGTCGCCGGCGGCTACGGCTCCGAGCAGAGCGTCGCTCAAGGCATGCAGCGCGACATCGGCGTCGCTGTGGCCGAGAAGACCCTTTTCGTATGCAATATCCACGCCGCAGATTATGCAGCGACGGCCTTCCACCAGACGGTGGACATCAAAACCATGGCCTATGCGTATGTCGGGTATCATCGGCGTTTTCCAAAGAGGTCGCTCAGACCGTCCATATCAAAGGTGAGTGAGAATCGCAGTGTCTGGTCAAGAGGCGAGGTCTGCGCAGTAGCAAGCATGTACGACGCATCGAGGCGCAGTACATTGAGCGAGAAACCGGCTCCGAAGCCGAAGTACTTGCGACCGCCCTTGAACTCGTTTTCATAATAGTATCCCGCGCGCAGGAAGAACTGCTGGTTGTAGCTGTATTCGGCACCGAACGACATGTTTATCTCGCGCAATTCCTCTTTAAAGCCGCCCGGGGCATCGGAGAACGACTTGAATATGCCGGTAAATGGCGACATGTTCTCCCAGTTCTCAAGGGCTGCCAGATACTCGCGCTGCCCTTCGGTATCCTGCCCATAATCGCTCTCACGGGGGCGTGCGGGCACCAGCAGCTTGTTCAGGTCAAGGCCCAGAGTAAGGTTGTGGTAGTCGGCAAGCGGAAAAGTGAATGCAGTACCCAATTTCAGATTTGTGGGCAGAAAGGCAGGGTCTTCGCCGTTATTGAAGCTCACTTTAGTACCTATGTTGCTTATATTCCAACCCCATGACCACTGACACTCGTTGCGGCCTACCATAGGATAAGTAGTGAAATAACCCGAAATATCGGCCGAGAATGCCGAGGCACCCGTCGACTGGTCGCCGGCATAGGAGTCGGAGAATCCGAGGTCGGAGAATATATAGCGGAACACCACACCCATGGAGAACTTCTCGGACAGTTTGCGAGAATAGCCGAGGTCAAACGACATCTCGTATGGGTTGAGGCTCTGGCCTGCATCACCGCTCATATCACCGGTATTAACCTCACCCAGCGAGAAATAGCGCAGCGAGGCACTCAGAGCCTGATTATCCTGCGAGCCGAGTTTCCAATAGCCGCTGACATCGGCCAGGAATATGTCGTTGACAAGTTTGCGCAGCCACGGAGTATAGCTGAGCGATACCGCCGCCTTGCTCCAGGCAAAAGCATACTTCGACGGATTCCAGAACTGCGAGTATGCGTCGGGGTCTGTTGCCGCGCCAAGGTCGCCCATAGCTGCACCGCGCGCATCGGGTGCAATGCCAAGCGACGTAACACCGGTCGTAATAGGATTGAACTCGTTTTTAAGGTCCTCGGCTTTAAGGGGCAGAGCCGAGAAAAGCACAGCCAGAGTGGCGAGGAGTATAAGCGGTAATCTGAATTTCATACTTTATGTTGATAATACTTGGTCCGGCCATAAAAATAAACGGCTAATTTATTAAACAGATTTTTCGTCGTTTTATTGTACAGGCGGCGGGAGTCACTGCAATTTTTGACCCCTGTCCTCGCAATTTGCTACAAATTCACTGTCGCAACCATGGGAAATCAGGGGTAAAGCTTGGAAAATGAAAAAAAACACGGTAAGTGCTTGTGAAAAATCCATAAAATTTTACTACCTTTGCAATCAGAAACACTGTGCCCCTATCGGACAACGCTTGAAATACAATGTGTTTGCGTAGTTACCATAATGACAACCACGCCATTACATATTTAAAATCCGACATGGCCATAGTATGTTGACCTTGAAATTAGAAACCATACGATAAACAACGATATGATACCAACAGCAATTTTCGGAATCGAAAACAATGCATTGCTCGCCCTGACCGCCCTCCTTACCGGCGCCGGTCTGGTGGCGCTGGCACTATGGCTTGCGGGCTTGATTTCGCCGCGGTCGTTCAATCCCCAGAAAGGAGAGGCTTATGAATGTGGTATACCTACACGCGGCGAATCTATGTCGCAGTTCAAGGTCGGCTACTACCTGTTCGCCATCCTCTTTCTGATGTTCGACGTTGAAACAGTATTTCTTTTCCCCTGGGCGGTGACTATGCAAAGTCTTGGTGTAGACGGACTGCTTAGCATCGCCGTATTTTTTGGTGTCTTAGTGCTGGGCCTCGTTTATGCCTGGCGGAAAGGAGCGCTTGAATGGAAGTAACTACAAAAAGCATGCCATACGAGGCATGGAAAGACAACGAATATATCGAAAAGCTCGTCAATGAGCTCAAGGAGAGCGGTACCAACGTAATTGTAGGTCAGCTCGACAAACTAATCAACTGGGGGCGGTCTAACTCACTCTGGCCACTTACTTTCGCCACCAGTTGCTGCGGTATCGAATTTGTGAGCCTTGGTGCTGCACGATTCGACATGGCACGTTTTGGCTGGGAAGTCGCACGCGCCTCGCCCCGTCAGGCCGACTTTATGATGGTGGCCGGCACTATTGTAAACCGCATGGTACCCGTATTCCGCCGTCTGTACGACCAGCTTGCCGAGCCTAAATATGTAATAGCCTGCGGCAGCTGCGCAATCTCCGGAGGCCCGTTCCGCAAAAGCTACCACGTGGCCAAAGGCATAGAGGATATCGTTCCCGTCGACGTATTCGTACCCGGTTGCCCTCCCCGCCCCGAAGCCATGATATACGGTATCATGCAGCTTTCGCGCAAAATCAAAGTTGAGAAATTCTTCGGCGGCGTAAACCGTCAGGAAAAGCAGAAAGAATTCCTTGAATCACACCCGGTCAGCGGCGTCAACGACTAAGCGCCTGGCCTATTACCATATACAATTTTAAACAGAAGCAAATAATATGGCAAATATACAGGAAAAGATCGCAAAGCTCTACCCCGAAGCTACAGTAGAGCAGGCCGACACCCTGACCATCACTGTCGACGACGCCAAATGGCATGCCCTCGCTACTACTCTCCGCGACGACTGCGCCATGGACTACCTCATTACCATTGTAGGTATGGACTGGAAGGAATCGCTCGGGTGCATTTACTATCTGATGTCGTCCAAGACCAACGAAATCGTAAGCGTACGCGTAAGCACAACCGACCGCGAGCGCCCCATGCTCCACTCCGTAGCCGACCTTTGGCGTGTGGCATGCCTCTACGAACGTGAGGTTTACGACTTCTACGGCATTATATTCATCGGCAACCCCGACATGCGCCGCCTCTTCCTCAACATCGACTGGAAAGGCTTCCCCCTGCGCAAGGACTACGATGAAAACCCCGCCCTCAACCCCGTGTCGATTGAAAACGAGCGTCAGACCGACCTCACCGACACCTGGGTGGAAGAAAACGGCAAGGTGGTAAAGAAAGAAGTCGAAGTGTTCAGCCCCGAGGATTTTGTGGTGAACATTGGCCCGCAGCACCCCGCCACACACGGCGTTCTCCGTTTCCGCACTGCCGTCGACGGCGAGGAAATCAAGAAAATCGACGTGTATATGGGTTACATCCACCGCGGTGTGGAAAAACTATGCGAGTCGCTCACATACCCACAGACGCTCCACTACATGGACCGCCTCGACTACTTCTCGGCCCACAACTACCACCACGGTCTGTGTCTGCTCTTTGAGCGTGCTGCAGGCATTGAAATATCGCGCCGCGCACAGGTTATCCGCGTGATGATGGACGAGCTGTCGCGTATCGCTTCGCACTGCCTATTCATCGGCACCTACTGCATGGACCTTGGCGCAACCACCATGCTCTTCTACACCCTGCGTGTCCGCGAGCAGATTCTCGATATAATGGAGAAGACCTGCGGCGCCCGTATGACATTCAACTACGACTGCATCGGCGGTGTAATGCAGGATCTCGACCCCGACTTTGTAAAGGACGTACACGCGCTGCTCGACGTTCTGCCCGCCAACATCAAGGAATACAACAAGATATTTACCGGCAACGTAATTGCACGCCACCGTATGGAAGGCGTAGGCGTATTGTCCAAGGAGGATGCAATCTCCTTCGCCGTCACCGGCCCCAGCGGCCGTGCAAGCGGCTGGGCATGCGACATGCGCAAACTCAAACCCTACAGCATCTACTCCGAACTGGACTTCAACGAAGTAATCGCCACCGAAGGCGACTCCATGGCCCGCTTCAAAGTTCGCATGCTTGAAATCGAAGAGTCTGCCAAGATTCTGGCCCAGCTCGTCGACAACATTCCCGAAGGCGAATACTGCGTGAAAGTGCCCAAGGTGCTGAAAATACCTGCAGGCAGCTACTTTGAGATTGTCGAAGGTTGCCGTGGCGCATTCGCCCTCTACCTCGAGAGCGACGGCACCACTAAGCCTTACCGTCTGAAAATAGCTCCGCCCTGTCTGCCTCTCGCAGGCGTGGTCGACCACATCACCCGCGGCACCAAAATTGCCGACCTCATCACTATCGGCGGCTCGCTCGACTACATCGTGCCCGACATGGACCGCTGACCAACCGGATCAATCAAAAAAGTAATAAATCAATCACAAGCCAAATAAAACTTAGATCATGCAAGATTTATCAGCAATAACTAATTGGATCCATAGTTTTCTGAGCTCATTCATGCCCGGCTGGCTCACAACCACCGTCGAATGTGTGCTCATAGGCGTTGGTCTGCTGTTGGTATACTCACTGCTGGCCCTCTTCTACATCTACTACGAGCGTAAATTCTGTGCCGCCATCCAGTGCCGCGTAGGTCCTAACCGTGTTGGTCCGCTGGGCCTGCTGCAGTCGGTTGCCGACATGTTCAAGATTCTTATCAAGGAACTTATCGAACTGAAACATATCGACCGCTTTCTGTTCGCACTGGCTCCCTATCTGGTAATCATAGCTTCGATGCTGTCATTCGCCGTACTGCCCTGGGGCAACGGTCTGCAGGTAATCGACTTCAACATCGGTATCTTCTTCCTCATCGCCGTATCGTCAATCGGCGTGCTGGGCATACTGCTCGCCGGCTGGTCGTCGAACAACAAGTTCACTCTTATCGGCGCACTCCGTTCGGGTGCCCAGATGGTGAGCTACGAACTGTCGATTGGCCTTTCGGTACTCACCATGGTATGCCTTGCCGGCACTACCTCGGTAGGCGGCATAATCGAGGCCCAGAGCGATCTGTGGTTCATCTTCAAGGGCCACATCCCCGCGCTTATTGCCTTTGTCATCTACATGATTGCAGGTACCGCCGAAACCAACCGCGGCCCGTTCGACCTTCCCGAAGCTGAATCGGAGCTCACCGCAGGATATCACACCGAGTACTCCGGTATCCACTTCGGCTTCTTCTATCTGGCCGAATATCTCAACCTGTTCGTAATATCGGGCGTTGCCGCCCTGCTGTTCTTCGGCGGCTGGATGCCTTTCCACGTACCCGGCTGGGAGAGCTTCAACCACATCATGGACTATATACCCTCGGTAATCTGGTTCTTCGGCAAGGCATTTGTGCTTTCGGCCATCATCATGTGGTTCAAGTGGACCTACCCCCGTCTGCGTATCGATATGCTCCTTTCGCTTGAGTGGAAATATCTGCTTCCCATCGGCTTGTTCAACCTCGCCCTGATGGCCTGCATCATAGTTTTCAACCTGCATTTTTAATTGAATAAATAATAAACCAAAATATACTCAACTCCACACCATGAGCGACAAATATGGAAAAATAGCCCAGGTAATCGGCCCGGTTGTCGATGTGATTTTCGAGGGCGATATGGTGCCGCCGATTTATACGGCACTGAAAATCGACCGTGAGGATGGCTCGCAGCTTATACTCGAGGTCGAACAGCACATCGGTGAAGACACCGTACGCTGTGTGGCAATGGAATCAACCGACGGCCTCCGTCGTGGCATGCGCGTCGACAACCTCGAACGCCCCATCGCTGTTCCTACCGGCGACCAGGTAAAAGGACGTCTGCTGAACGTACTCGGCAACGCCATCGACGACCTTGGCGAGCTCGACCGCGAGAATCTCCGTCCGATTCACCAGCCTGCTCCCGAGTTCGACGACCTTACCATAGGCACCGAAATCCTGTCGACCGGTATCAAGGTAATCGACCTTCTCGAGCCTTACTCAAAGGGCGGCAAGATTGGTCTGTTCGGCGGCGCGGGTGTAGGCAAGACTGTGCTCATCATGGAGTTGATTAACAACATTGCCAAAGGCCACGACGGTTTCTCGGTATTTACCGGTGTGGGCGAACGTACCCGCGAAGGTAACGACCTTCTGCGCGAAATGATTGAGTCGGGCGTTATGCGCTACGGCAAGAAATTCGAAGAAGGCATGGAGCGCGGCGAGTGGAACCTCGACGACGTTGACCGCGAAGAACTCAAACAGTCGCAGGCAACACTGGTGTTCGGCCAGATGAACGAACCCCCCGGCGCTCGTATGCGTGTGGCGCTGTCGGGTCTGACCGTTGCCGAGCAGTTCCGCGACCAGGGCAGCGGCGGCAAGGACGTACTGCTGTTCATCGACAACATCTTCCGTTTCACCCAGGCAGGTTCCGAGGTGTCGGCACTTCTCGGCCGTATGCCCTCGGCTGTAGGCTACCAGCCTACCCTTGCATCGGAAATGGGTGCGCTGCAGGAACGAATCACTTCCACCAAGAACGGTTCGATTACCTCGGTACAGGCTATCTACGTGCCTGCCGACGACCTTACCGACCCGGCTCCGGCTACCACCTTCAACTTCCTCGACGCAACCACCGTGCTCTCGCGTAAGATTACCGAGCTGGGCATCTACCCCGCTGTAGACCCTCTGGAATCCACCTCGCGTATCCTCGACCCGAACATCATCGGCGAAGAGCACTACAACACCGCACAGGCTGTAAAACAGCTGCTGCAGAAATACAACGAACTCCAGGACATCATCGCCATCCTTGGCGTTGACGAACTCTCCGACGAGGACAAGCAGGTTGTAGCCCGTGCACGTCGTGCACAGCGCTTCCTGTCGCAGCCTTTCCACGTGGCCGAGCAGTTCACCGGCGTTCCCGGCGTAATGGTGCCTCTGAGCGAAACTATCCGCGGTTTCAAGATGATTCTATCAGGCGAAATGGACGAATACCCCGAACAGGCATTCCTCAACGTGGGTACTATCGACGACGCAATCGCCAAGGGCAAGAAACTCCTTGCGGAAGTAGGACAATAATCAAACATCACAGCTAAACTCACTATATCGATGACACTAAAGATCATATCGGCAGAAGCAATCCTTTTTGAGGGCGAGGCTAAATCAGTAACCCTCCCCGGTGCAATAGGCTCCTTTATGGTGCTCGACCACCACGCCTCGCTCATCTCCACACTCACCGCCGGGAATATAGTGTATGTGACGGCTGACGGCCAGGAACACACCGACTTTATCGGCGGCGGCCTGGTGGATGTTGACAACAATGTAGTATCAGTATGTCTTTACTAACCCGCAACGGCATGAAATTCCGATTAAAATCAATACTGGCGCTGCTGCTCGCCACCGTGCTGATGGCCCCTGCGGCCATGGCCGATGACAATGCGGCAGCCGATGTGGACAAGGTTGCCCGCGAGGCCGTGCACGAAGCCGAAGAGGCAGCTCACGATGAGCAGAAAAAACTCGATCCCAAAGAACTCATCTTCGAACACCTCGGCGACGGCTACGGCTGGGAAGTGCCTTTCGACCATCATCACCGCATACCTCTGCCCGTGATTGTATGGGCCGACGACGGTCTGCATATATTCTCGTCGGGCCGTGTCACCGGTGGCAAGACATACCGCGACGGCAATATCGATTTCAAGATTGCCGGACACGACAGCCAGTACAAAGGCAAGGTGGTGGAAGTACTGCCCGACGGACAGGAAGTCAAACCCAAATTCGATATCTCGATAACCAAAAATGTCTGCGGTGTATTCATATCACTCGTAGTAGTACTGGGTCTGATGCTGTGGCTGGCAAGCTTTTATCGCCGCAACGGGCTCAAAACTCCCCGCAAAGGCCTGGGCTTTCTCGAACTGCTGGTAGAATTTGTTTACGACACCGTAATCAAAGCTACTCTCGGCGACAAAGGCCGCAAATTCGCCCCCTACCTGCTGACGGTATTCTTCTTCATCTTTGTGATGAACCTGCTGGGTCTGATAGTCATCTTCCCCGGCGGCGCCAACCTTACCGGCAACATTGCGGTGACACTGGTGCTGGCGATACTCACCTTCCTCGTCACCAACATCTTTGCTAAAAAACATTACTGGAAGGAAATACTCTGGCCCGATGTGCCCATCTGGCTCAAGTTCCCCCTGCCTATAATGCAGTTCATCGAGGTGTCAGGCATCTTCACCAAGCCCGCCGCACTCACCGTACGTCTGTTTGCCAACATCATGGGCGGCCACATGATAGTACTGGTGCTGACACTGCTTATATTCATATTCGCTGCAGTAAGCCCTGTAGCCGGCGGAGGCACAACAGTAATATCGGTAGGCTTCTCGGTGTTCATGCTTGTGATTGACGTTCTGGTCAGCTTCATTCAGGCATTCGTGTTCACCATGCTGTCGACCATATTCATATCGCTGGCACAGGAAGAAGGACACCACGACGACAAAGCCCACGACCATCAGGGCGCAAACGTTCAGGTAGCGGCAAAATAAAACAAACAGAAAAATAAACAACTACAAATAACCCCTTTAAAACTTACAATTATGTTAGGATTCTTAGCAGAACTTTCATTAACAGGTATTGGCGCCTCGTTCGGCGCAGCTATCGCAGCAATCGGCGCAGGTATCGGTATCGGTAAAATCGGTGCAGCCGCTATGGAAGCAATCGCCCGTCAGCCCGAAGCAGCCGGCGACATCCGAAGCAGCATGATCGTGATCGCAGCCCTCGTGGAAGGTGTTGCACTGTTCGCCGTAATCGTTTGCGTACTCGCACTCTTCGTATAAGCCCAGGCTTCTTAATTATTCCCGCAACAATCAACCCCTCCTGCGACAATGGAATTATTCACACCTGATTTCGGCCTAATCTTCTGGATGTTCGTGGCCTTCGCGATTCTGTTCTTCCTGCTTTGGAAGTTCGCGTGGCCAATGATACTGAAGACAGTCGACCACCGTGCCGACCTCATCGACAAAGGTGTGGAGTATGCGCACGAAGCCCAGGAGCAACTCAAGAATGCCCAGCAGCAATCCGATGCCTACATGGCTGAGGCCCGCCGCAAGCAGGCCGACATTCTGCGCGAAGCCGACAAGATGAAAACTCAAATCATCGAGGAAGCACGCACAGCAGCCCAGACCGAGGCTCAGAAAGTTATGGACTCCGCAAAGCTGCAGATTGAACAGCAGCAGAAAGAAGCCCAGCAGCAGCTGCGCAACCAGGTAAGCGAAATGGCCCTTGAAATCGCCGGCAAAGTCGTAAAGACTCAGTTCGAAGACGACAAGAACCAGACCAAGCTGGTGGGCACTCTGCTCGACGAACTCGAAAGCAAAAAATAATCCACACCCATACCTGACGCAATGAACGAAGGACTCATACCAAGGCGCTACGCCAAAGCTTTATACGAAGTTGCAGTAGAACGCAACCAGGCCGAGCGGCTATATCAGCTTATGACCTGCCTGGAACAGCAGTTCGAGGCATCGCCCGCCCTGGAGGCAACTCTGGCAAACCCTTTTGTAAGCGAGAGCGACAAAACCGCGCTGCTGCGCACCGCCGCCGGCGCCGTCAATGCCGACACCGCCTACAACGACTTTCTGAAGCTGCTGGCGCAGAATCGCCGTCTGGATTTCGCTCCCGGCATATGCCGGGCCTACACCCTGCTCTACCGGCAGGCCCGCGACATATACCGCGTACACGTGGTAAGCGCGGCGCCGCTGTCGCAAGATCAGGAAACCCGCCTGAAAAAATTCATTGAAAGCCACCTCAAAGGAGCCTCGATGGAATACAGCAGCGCAGTAGACCCGCAACTGATAGGAGGCTTTGTGGTGAACGTAGACAACGAACGCCTCGACGCCTCGGTGCGCCAGCAACTTCAGCAAATGCGTCAGCATCTGATTCAGTAATCCGGCTCAAAGCCGAATCCCCCACGAAAAAGACCACCAAATTAAATAACAAATCAGGCCGCAACGGCGGCCATAAGCCGAAAAGCCCCATACAATGATAAACCCCAGCGAGATTTCGGAAGTATTAAAACAGCAACTCGAGAATGTCAACTCCAAAGTATCGTTTGAAGAAGTTGGCAGCGTACTCGAAGTCGGCGACGGCGTAGCCCATGTCTATGGCCTCGACAACGTGTGCGCCAACGAGTTGGTAGAATTCGAAAACGGCGTCAAAGGCGTTGCTCTCAACCTTGAGGAAAGCAACGTAGGCGTAATCCTGCTCAACAATGTCAACAAAGTTGCCGAGGGCATGAAAGTGCGCCGCACTGGCGAAATCGCCTCTATTCCTGTGGGCGAAGGTCTGCTCGGCCGTGTTATCAACATCCTTGGTGAACCAATCGACGGTCGCGGTCCCATCAGCGGCAAGCTCATAAACCTGCCACTGGAGCGCAAGGCACCCGGCGTAATATACCGCCAGCCCGTGAACCAGCCCCTCCAGACCGGAATCAAGGCCGTCGATTCAATGGTGCCCATCGGCCGCGGACAGCGCGAGCTCATCATCGGCGACCGCCAGATAGGCAAGACTGCCATCGCCATCGACACCATCATCAACCAGCGTGCCAATTTCGAGGCCGGCAAGCCGGTTTACTGTATCTACGTGGCAATCGGCCAGAAAGGCTCGTCGATAGCCGCTACAGTCGAAACACTGCGCAAATACGGCGCTCTCGACTATACCGTAGTCGTTGCGGCCACTGCATCCGATTCAGCATCGATGCGGTACTACTCGCCCTTCGCCGGCGTAGCAATCGGCGAATACTTCCGCGACACCGGCCGCGACGCACTCATCGTATACGACGACCTCTCGAAACAGGCCGTGGCATACCGCGAAATCTCGCTGATTCTCAAACGCCCCTCGGGCCGCGAGGCATACCCCGGCGATATCTTCTACCTGCACAGCCGTCTGCTCGAACGTGCAGCCAAAATTATCGACAACCAGCAGGTGGCAGCCAGTATGAACGACCTGCCCGAAGCACTCAAACCGCTGGTAAAGGGCGGAGGCTCGCTCACCGCCCTGCCTATCATCGAAACTCAGGCAGGCGACGTTTCGGCCTACATCCCCACCAACGTAATTTCGATTACCGACGGACAGATATTCCTTGAAACCGCACTGTTCAACCGCGGTATCCGTCCGGCCATCAACGTTGGTATCTCGGTGTCGCGTGTAGGCGGTAACGCACAAATCAAGTCGATGAAAAAAGTGGCAGGTACACTCAAAATCGACCAGGCCCAGTTCCGCGAACTGGAGTCGTTTACCAAATTCGGCGGCGACATCGACCCCGTAACCGCCCGCGTAATCGACAAAGGCCGCAAAAACGAACGTCTGCTCATCCAGCCCCAGTACCACCCCGTGGAGGTTGCCGACCAGGTAGCCGAAATATACTGCGGTGTGAACGGTCTGCTGGAAAATGTTCCTATCGACAAAGTGGCAGAGTTCGAAAAGCAGCTGCTGCAACTGCTGCACGCACGCTGCCCCGAAGTACTCGACGAAATCCGCGCCGGCAAACTCACTGACGACGTTACCCGAAAACTTACTGAAGCCGCAAAAGAAATTGCGGGTCAGTTCTAATCCTATCCTAACAAACAGAATAATTCAAGCTATACGGCAGCATGGCAACACTCAAAGAACTGAAAGGTCGCATCGGCTCTGTATCGTCGTCGGATAAAATCACCGGCGCAATGAAGATGATTTCTTCGGCCAAGATGCACAAGGCAGAAGGCGCCCTCAAGCGTCTGGCGCCTTTCCGCACCCAGATCGAAACAATCATCAGCAATATACTTGGAGCCGACGCCGATTTCACCTCGCCTCTGACCGTGGCTCGCCCGGTACATCGCATGGCCGTGGTGATTCTCGGCAGCGACGACGGCCTCTGCGGTGCCTACAACATCAACCTTGCCAAATTCCTCAAAAGTCACCTGGCCGAACTGCGCGAGCGGTTCGGCGAAGGCCTTGAGGTGGAAATCCACCCGGTAGGCAAAAAGATGCGCAAGGCTTGCACCAAGTTCACCGATTCCAGAACAAGCCTGGCCGAAATATCACAAATAAGCTCCAAAAGCGAAGGCAAGCAGGTGAAGGATTTCACCGCAATCCTCGAACAACGCTTTGTGTCGGGCGAACTCGACCGCGTGGACGTTCTCTACATGCACTATGTATCGGCAGGACGCCAGCGCACTACAGCCGACCTGCTTCTGCCGGTCGACGCCGAAGCATTCGCAGCCAACGGCGAGGTCAAAGCCTCGGACCGCCCCTACATATTCGAGCCCTCGGCCTCGGAGATTTTCCGCTCCGCACTGCCGATGTATCTGCTCTCGACAATGCAGGAAATATTCTGCGAAAACCGCGCCAGCGAGCAGGCGGCACGTGTCATGGCCATGCAGTCGGCCAACGACAATGCCAAGAAGCTGCTCGACCAGCTGCAGCTTGAATACAATAAACTACGACAGCAATCAATCACCACCGAACTGCTCGACATAGTCGGCGGTCAGGTGCGCGACTAAGCATATCACTCGAATAATAATCAATCAGTCTATCATTCAATGGGTAGTGTAAAAGAATATTTTTCATCTCTGGGCAGCGGAGTAGCCAGTCTGCTCAAAGGTCTGCAGGTAACAGGTAAAGAGCTTGTCACTCCCAAGCTCACCGAGCGTTACCCCGAGGACCGCGACAGCCGCCACGTGCCCGAACGCTTCCGCGCCATACTTACTCTGAAGTACGACGCCGAGGGCAACCACAAATGTATTGCCTGCGGCACCTGCGAGCGCAACTGCCCCAACGGCACCATCACCTTGGAAACCAAGATGGTCGACACTGCCGCCGGCACCAAGAAAAAGAAACTCGCCAAGTATCTCTACGACCTTGGCTCGTGTACTTTCTGCCAGCTATGTGTGACCTCGTGCCCCACAGACGCTCTGGAATTCAACAACGACTTCGAACAGGCGGTATTCACCCGCAGCAAACTGGTGAAGCAGCTCAACTATATGCCCGAGAAGGAAGAGCCGGCGCATACCCCTGAGGAACTCGCCAAGGCCGCAGCCGAACGCGAGGCCAAGATAGCCGCCGCCAAAGCCAAAGCTGCCGCCATGAAGGCTGCCAAGGAGGCCGAAGCTGAAAACAAATAAACTGTCGTCCGGGCAACGGCCTGCTGCCGCAAGCCGTCCAACCCCGACAAAGCCATAAACGTAAGACGTTAAACTCTAAGCGTTAAACAGAATAAAAAATAATAAACCAACTAATCATAATGGAATCAGTAGGAAGTATCATCATCTATGTGATCCTCGCCCTGGCCCTGGTGGTATTCTCCATCATGGCTGTGACGACCCGCAAGATCCTGCGTGCAGCCACCTACCTGCTCTTCACCCTGTTTGCCGCCGCCGGAATTTATTTCCAGCTCGACTACGAGTTTCTCGGCGCCGTGCAGATTGCGGTGTATGCCGGCGGTATAGTGGTGCTGTTCGTATTCTCCATCTTGCTTACCAGCAAGCCCGGCGACAATTCCGAGGCTCTCAGCTCCAAATCGAGAGTGACCGGACTGGTAGCCGCTTTGGCCATGCTGGCAGTTACAGGCGCCGCTCTTCTGAGCCGCTGCGAACTGTTCCTGGCCCGTCCCGAAATGCAGAACCCCGACATGAAACTGTTGGGCAGCGTGCTTATGGGAACCGGCGAAGGAGAGTATCTGCTGCCCTTCGAGGCAGTGAGTGTGTTGTTATTGGCATGTATAATCGGTGGCGTGGTAATCGCCCGTCGTCGTTAAATCTTGGCTGATATGGAAATTACCGCAATATTTTACCTCTTGCCCGCCCTGCTGATGTTCTGCGCAGGCGTATACGGTTTCATTACCCGCAAGAATATGATCGCGATCCTCATATCGCTGGAACTCATGCTCAATGCCGTGGATGTGTTCTTTGTGGTTTTCAACCGCTATCTTCATCCCGGCCAGCTCGAAGGCATGTTCTTCACACTCTTTGCAATAGCAATCGCAGCCGCTGAGACCGCCCTGGCTATCGCAATCATCATCAACATCTTCCGCGCCACCAAGAATGTCGACGTGCGCGGTCTTAATGAAATGAAATTCTAAGCCCGATGGATGCAACATTACCCCTTCTGATCCTCGTCATACCTTTGGCGATGTTCCTTCTGCTGGGACTCTTCGGCAACAAGATGAGTCATCCGCTTGCCGGCACCCTCGGCACGCTCGGCATGGGAACCACCCTGGTTCTGGCCTATACTGTGGCTTTCACCTATTTCTTCAGCGGCGACCCCACATTCATCGCTGAAAACGGCGACCGCCTCCAGCATGTGGTATTCAACCAGACCTGGCTCGCGTTTACTCAAAATCTTGTAATCAAGCTGGGCTTCCTGCTCGATCCAATCTCGGCCATGATGCTGGTGGTGATTACCACCATCTCGTTCATGGTTCACCTCTACAGCATGGGCTACATGCGCGACCATCACGGCGTGTACGAACACGGCTTCCAGCGTTTCTACGCCTTCCTGTCGTTGTTCAGCTTCTCAATGCTGGGTCTTGTGGTTGCCACCAACATCTTCCAGATGTATATCTTCTGGGAGCTTGTAGGCGCCTCGTCGTACCTGCTGATTGGCTTCTACTACACCAAGCCCTCGGCAGTGTCGGCCTCGAAGAAAGCGTTTATCGTTACCCGCTTCGCCGACCTCGGATTCCTTATCGGCATTCTGGTACTGTCGTTCTACACCCAGACATTCAACTTTGTGGAATTCACCTCGGCTCCGGTCGAAGGTCTGCTTGATACCTATCAGGTAAACATCGCCACCAGCGAAGGCATCCGCAATATCTTCGCATCGGCTCAGGCCAGCACTTTCATGGGCGCATCGGTACTCACCTGGGCTCTCGTGCTGATATTCATGGGCGGCATGGGTAAATCGGCCATGATGCCTCTGCACATCTGGCTGCCCGACGCTATGGAAGGCCCCACCCCCGTATCTGCACTTATCCACGCCGCTACCATGGTTGTGGCCGGTGTATATCTGGTGGCCCGCCTCTTCCCGCTATATCTGATGGAAACCGCCGCACTCGACATCATCACTGTTGTAGGCGCTATTACAGCCTTATACGCCGCCATGGTGGCCTGCGCCCAGATTGACATCAAGCGTGTGCTTGCATTCTCTACCATATCGCAGATTGCCTTTATGATGGTATCGCTGGGTGTTGCACGCCCCGACTTCCACGAAGGCCTCGGCTACATGGCCTCGATGTTCCACCTGTTCACCCACGCAATGTTCAAGGCCCTGCTCTTCCTCGGTGCCGGCGCGCTTATCCACGCCATCGGCTCGAACGACTACACCGAAATGCACGGCCTGCGCAAACACATGCCCATCACCCACTGGACATTCCTTATCGGCTGTCTGGCCATCGCGGGCATCATACCCTTCAGCGGATTCTTCTCCAAAGACGAAATCCTCAGCTCATGCCTTGGCAACAGTACTTTCGTTTACATCTGGATGAGCGCAGTGGCAGCACTGACCGCATTCTATATGTTCCGCCTCTACTACCTCATCTTCTGGTGGAAAGAACACGAAACACCTGCAGGCCACCACGCGCCCCACGACCAGCCCTGGACTATGTCGCTGCCTCTGATTATCCTCGCAGCCATCAGCTGTGTGGCAGGTTTCATTCCCTTCGGCAACTTCGTAAGCTGGAACGGCGAACCTTACGACTTCATGTCACACTTCGACTGGAGCGTGGCCGCTGTAAGCCTCTGCGTGGCAATCCTTGCCATCGCATTCGCCACAGTGATGTACCGCAAGGAAAACCCGCTTCCTGCAAAGTTCAAGAACGCCATGCCCGCCCTGTGGCGCTGGTGCCATCACCGCTTCTACTGGGACGAACTCTACATGTTCATTACCCACAAGATTATCTTCGGCCTTATCTGTAAGCCCATCGCCTGGTTCGACCGTCACATCATCGACGGCTCCATGGACGCAATGGCAACCGTAACCAACAAGGCATCCGAAGGCATCAAGCCCCTGCAGTCCGGCCAGATTCAGTTCTACGTATGGGTATATCTCATCGGCGCACTGCTGCTTGGCGGCATCACGGCAATCTGCTTAATGTAAACCTGCAAAAAACACAGTACAATGATATTCGATAATATATTGATCTACTTTGTGGTAATTCCGCTGATTATGCTCGGCGGCCTTGCCCTCTGCCGCAATATCAAGCAGATTCGCGCCGTGGCCGTAACCGGCTCGCTGGCCCTTCTGGCTCTCTCTGTGGTATTGCTGGTACAGTATCTTGAAATCCGCGCCGGCGGTAACGAAGACCCCATGCTCTTCGTCGACAGCTGGACCTGGTTCGCACCACTTAACATCAACCTCGCCGTAGGTGTCGACGGCATCTCAGTAGCCATGCTGCTGCTGTCGTCGGTAATCGTTCTGGCAGGCTCGTTCGCATCGTGGACAATCGCCCAGCCCAAGGCATTCTTCCTGTGGCTGATACTGCTTTCGACCGGTGTGTTCGGATTCTTCATCTCGATTGACCTGTTCACCATGTTCATGTTCTACGAGGTGGCGCTGATTCCCATGTACCTTCTGATTGGTGTATGGGGTTCGGGCAACAAGAACTACTCGGCAATGAAACTGACCCTGATGCTTATGGGTGGCTCGGCCTTCCTGATGCTCGGCCTCATCGGCATCTATTACAACTCGACAGGCGCCGACGGCGGCCACACCTGGGACATCCTCGAAATAGTGAAATACTCCAACATCAGCACAGGCTGGCAGTACTTCCTCTTCCCCATGACCTTCGTAGGCTTCGGCGTACTGGGCGCTATGTTCCCCTTCCATACATGGTCGCCCGACGGCCACGCATCGGCCCCCACAGCAGTGTCGATGCTCCACGCCGGCGTACTTATGAAACTCGGCGGTTACGGCTGCTTCCGCGTGGCAATCTATCTGATGCCCCAGGCAGCCCACGACCTCAGCATCATATTCCTTATCCTTACCGGCATATCAGTAGTGTACGGTGCATTCAGCGCCTGCGTCCAGACCGACCTCAAGTACATCAACGCCTACTCGTCGGTGTCGCACTGCGGTCTGGTACTGTTCGCCATTCTGATGCTTAACTCCACCGCCATGACCGGCGCCATCATGCAGATGCTCTCGCACGGCCTGATGACAGCTCTGTTCTTCGCCCTTATCGGTATGATTTACGGACGTACCCACACCCGCGACATCCGCCAGATGGGCGGCCTGATGAAAATCATGCCCTTCCTGGCAGTATGCTACGTCATCGCCGGTTTCGCCTCGCTGGGTCTGCCCGGTCTTAGCGGCTTTGTGGCAGAAATGACCATCTTCGTAGGTTCGTTCGAAGCCGGTATGGCTAACTATCTGAGCGGCGCCGGCAGCACCCGTTTGGTGTTCACCATCATCGCCTGCTGCTCGATTGTAATCACCGCAGTATACATACTGCGTGTGGTTGGCAAACTTCTGCTTGGCCCGGTACACGACAAGCACCATCTGGAGCTGACCGACGCCACCTGGTGGGAACGCGTCGCCACCATCATGCTCATCGTGGCAGTAGCCGGCATAGGTTGCTTCCCCAACTTCTTCAATAATCTGATCAATACCACATTCACCGAAAAGATCTTTACGGTCCTCGGCATGAATTAACTGTCATAAACCACTGCAAACAATGGACTACTCGCAATTTTTATTCATGAAGCAGGAGATAGGCTTGCTGATAGTGTTTCTGGCAGTCTTTCTCTATGATACCTTCATGCCCCGCAAAGCGCTGCCCGCCCTTCCCGCGGTAAGTGCAGGCCTTATGCTCATACTCACCCTGCTGGGATTTACCGGCTGCCTCGGCGGCAGCGATGCGGCAGAAACCGCATTCGCAGGTATGTACGAAACCTCGCCCATAATCAACGCCATCAAAAACGTGCTCAACGTAGGCGTAGTGATCGTGCTTCTGCAATCAATCAAATGGGCCAACAGCGACTTTATGAGCGTACGTCGCGGTGAATTCTACGAACTGCTGCTGGTAACACTCTTCGGCATGTATCTGATGATTTCCGCACGCCACTTCCTGCTGTTCGTTATCGGTCTTGAAAGCGCCTCTCTGCCCTTGGCAGCCATGGTCGCTCTGGACAAAAACCGCTACGAAAGCCACGAAGCAGCCGTGAAATATATTCTCACCGCATGCTTCTCATCGGCCATCTTTATGATGGGCATCGCGCTGGTGTACGGCCTCAGCGGCTCGCTCTACTTCACCAAAATCCACGCCGCCATAACGGAGGGCAACTCACTGATGCTCATCATAGCCCTGGCATTCGTCATGGCCGGCATGGGCTTCAAGCTCTCACTCGTACCCTTCCACCTCTGGACAGCCGACGTATACCAGGGTGCCCCCACCTCGGTAACTTCATATCTGTCGGTAATCTCCAAGGGCAGTGCAGCCTTCGCCTTCATGGTAATTCTGGTACAGGCATTCGGCGCCATCTACTCGGAGGTATGGGAGTGGATGCTCTACGCAGTAATCATACTCACCATTACAGTAGGTAACCTCTTTGCCATCCGCCAGCGCAACATGAAGCGCTTCCTGGCTTTCTCGTCAGTATCGCAGGCTGGCTACATCATGCTCGGCATAGTAGCCTTCAACTGGATGGGCACAGCAGCACTTATCTACTACATTCTGGTGTATATCTTCTCTAACCTCGCCGCCTTCGGTGTAATCGGTGCAATCGAGAACGCCACCGGCAAGGTATCGATGGACGATTACCGCGGCCTGAACAAGACCAATCCCAAGCTCGCATTCTGCATGATGCTGGCCATGTTCTCACTGGCAGGTATCCCGCCTTTCGCCGGCTTCTTCTCCAAGTTCTTCATCTTCACCTCGGCAATCAATCAGGGCAGCATCGCCATTTACGTACTTGTGCTCATAGCCCTCATCAATACCATCATCTCGCTCTACTACTACCTGCTCGTAGTAAAGGCAATGTACATCAGCGACGAAGCTCCGGTAATCGAGAACTTCCGCAGCGCAGCAACCGAGAAACTCGGTCTGTGGGTAAGCATCGCCGGCGTAATGTTCCTGGGTATTGTCAGCTGCTTCTACACCTCGATACTCGAGATGGCCAAGGCCAGCGAGGTATTCTTCCTCCACTAAGGAATTTATTCAACGCCATAACCGGAGAGGCCGTGTTCGTCGGAACACGGCCTCTTGCTTTGTACCACCACGCAGCAATAAAACCATAACATCCGTCTTGCCACTTTCTCAAATTAATTTGAAGAATTAAATGCAGTCATGCATTTTACCAACTACACAAACGTTCACCAACTACTGCCGAGCGCCATTACGGTATCAGTACAACAGCAGCGCCGGCAGCATGCCACCTCAGCTTCGCCGTGTAGGCTCAATGGGTTAAAAACTGATAACGTGTGAACCGCAACAGCGGGTGAATTTGTTCTAAATACAAATTCAATCCTTTCACTTAAACACAAATATCTGAATGAAAACTCTCACGTTATCAGCTATATCACTATTATTGTCGTTTTGCAGTCTTAATATAAACGCACAAACAGTCGAGAAAATCAAATACGGTGATTTCGATTCATGGATTACCCGTAACATCAACGAATCAAGAGTGCTTGGCGGCAAGGTTAAAAAAGTGTATGCCATAGGCCCCACCGCCACACTCGGCTCGGCACCCTATAACGGCAGCAGCGCCTCGCCGTGGGCCACCTCCAATGTAATGGCCCGCGTGATGGGTGTGACCAAGGGCAGCAACGCCGTGTATCCCGAAGTCCGCGAAGGCCACGGCCACTGCGCCCGCCTATGCACCGAAATTGAGCATTGCCAGGCCGCAGGCCTTATAAGCATGGACGTGGTTGTGACCGGCACTGTATTTCTGGGCAAGATGCTCGAACCCATCAAAAGTACCAAAAATCCATACAGCAAAATGGAAATGGGCGTGCCTTACGACCACCGGCCCAAGGCCCTGGTATTTGACTACAAACTCAATATCCCCGGCAACAACCGACTGTACTCATCGGGCTTCGGCGGCAAGAAAGAACTGCCCGGCGCCGACAAAGCCGAAGCCCTCATACTGCTGCAGCGCCGCTGGGAGGACGAAGACGGCAATATCTACGCCAAACGCGTAGGCACAGGCCGCGAACTCATAGGCAAGTCTACCACCGGCTGGACCAACGGACACAAAGTAGCCATACACTATGGCGAAGCAAGTTCGGTTTATCCGCTGATAGCCAAAGATAAAAGTTACTATGCCCGTAATCGCAAAGGCCGCATGACACCTGTGCAGGAAGTCGGCTGGGATGCTCCCGACGCAGCTCCGACACACATGATAGTACTGTTCAGCAGCGGCAGCGGCGCCCCTTACACCGGCACCATCGGCAGCGAATTCTGCATCGACAACGTAGAATTACAGCTATAGCTGGCGACATGCCGTCGTACCCCCTCCGTCGTCCTCGACGGAGGGCGCGCATAGAATCTATCGTCTAAACTTCTGCTTTCTGCATCCAACCCACAGATACAAGAATGTCAGCAAGCATACAATAAATGATTAATCAGTATAGATTCTCTATGACGGCAGGTTCAACTGGCAAGTGCAAAATTAGCGAAGTTGTTTGCTCCTCCAGTGTTCCGCAATAAAAAATAGGCTTTGGGTTACTTTTCTGAACAAAATATGCTCAATAACATATTCAAAACATTGTTATATTCATAAAAAAGTTATAATTTTGTGAATATGTACATTATATGCGCTAAGACATACTAATTAACGAAGAAGCGTTTTGCTATCTTCCATCGCTGAAAACGAAGGATTTCATCTTCATCTTTAGGTTTCCTACGACCGTCAGCGATAGATGTGGTAAAGTCAGTCCACGTTTCTCATCTATAAACGGTCGACAGGATGTAAGACCAAAGAATCCAATGCTTATGAAAAATTTTTTATTGTCTTTAATTCTAATGGTTTTCTCTGTTGGTGCTTTTGCAGAGCCGTTGGTAAGCAGTATGCCTTCAACTATGAATCAGACAGGTGTTAGAGAACATCTTGAAGATGGAGATTACGCAAGCGACAAAAATTTCTTTTGCTTGTTTAATTTCGAACACTCCGCAACACTAACAAATTTAGAATATAATGTCTATTCTTCATTAGATGTAGTGTATATTCGTGCTAAATTAATTGTATGGGCCGACTTTTTCCCTAATTGGATAAAAAATATCAACCAAAATAGCGATAATTGTTCGATTGCAATTTTTTTTGAATCAAAAAATCCTATTGCATCGAGATGTCAAATTATAGACTATGAGAAAAAGGAAGGTCTAATTGGTGATTCATATATGATACAATTTTTATTCGCAATAGGAAAATCTTCTTTTGAGGATTTATTGACGTATGATATCACTTCAATTGCTCTTGCGCCACAGGGAGCCTCTAATATGTTAGACGGAAATTTCACCTTAATTCCAAACCCTGATGAGTCAAATAACTCGTCTAAATTCTGGTTTCAATCTGCAACGAAATCAAAGTAAAATCAATAATCGCATTTAATTTTTGTCTTTTCCCCATAGAGTGCTTTACCGTACTTTTGCACAGTACGATAAAGCACTTTTTCTACGCAGACAATCTCCATCAATTTTATTTTTTTGGAGAATATAACAAGCTAATGAGTGTTTCGCCGAAATCTGGCTATGACTTACTTTGCCGATAATTCTCATGCAAAGCGCACAGCGAATACCAAAAAATACTCGGTGTTCGCTGTGCGCTTTCATAAGATTTCACGGGTCTACAGCACCCACTCAACCTCTTTGAAATAGTATTCGCGCAGGTTGCCGGCAGTGTCGGCAAGCACCAAACGACCGTCGGGGTTTACGTCGCTTACCGAGGCCCGAAAAAGCCGACCGGTGGCTACGTCGCGGAATTGATGCTCGCCCTCACCGCGCCAGAGATGACTGCGGTATCCGGCTACATCGCACGATGGAGCGTCGACTATCGCATCGGCAAGATGCTGCATCAGGGGCCTGAGCTGCATTTCCAGACCTGTAATGTGTATCAGCGATATTGGATTGGGGGCATCGCTCTCAAAACATTTCTGGTTCACGTTTATACCTATTCCGACGATACTGCGCTCTATGATACCGCCGTTGACGGAGTTCTCAATCAGTATGCCGCCCAGTTTGCGGTCGCCGAAGTATATGTCGTTCGGCCATTTGAGCGTAAGCCATTGTGGTGTGTCTACCAGTGTGCGCAGGTAGTCGCACACGGCCACCGCCACGGTCATGGATATTTCGAACTGCCGGGCCGCGGGCAGAGAATCGGGCCTCAGACAGAGCGAAAAGGTCAGATTTTTGCCTGACTCTGCCTCCCAGCTGTTGCCTCGCTGACCGCGTCCGGCTGTCTGGCTGACGGCTGCCACACAGTGGCCATGCGGAGTGTCGGGCTGAATCAAGGCATTCGTGCTTGGGGTTTCGTCGACCCACTCTACGGTAGCGGCCATCAGTCGTGTGGCAATGTTACTTTGAGCAGGCGCGAACCGTCGGCATCCTCCGAAATATCTACCCTTACGGCATCGTCGGGAAGTATGTCGGCCACTCGTTCGGGCCATTCGATAAGGCATACGGCGCCGGAGTCGAAATAATCTTCCACGCCGATTTCAAGAGCTTCGTCGAGGCTTTCGAGACGGTAAAGGTCGAAGTGGTAAATAAGTTCGGCTGTAGTGTCTGAACGGTACTCGTTGATAAGCGAAAACGAGGGCGAGTTGGCTTCCTCTGCATCTACTCCCAGAGCCCGGGCAAGGGCACGTATAAAGGTGGTTTTGCCGGCTCCCATATCGCCGTTGAAGGCGAATACGGTGTAGTCGTCCATCAGTCCTATAAATTCTTCTGCCGCGGCGGCCAGCGACTCCAGATTGGCTATGCGAATTGTTTTTTCCATTACTTTTTTGACAGGGTTATAAGGGGCACCAGCATTTCTTCCATGGATATTCCTCCATGCTGGAAGGTACCGGTGTAGTATTGAACGTAGTAGTTATAGTTGTTGGGGTACGCGAAGAAATCGCGGTTCGACGCGAATATATATGCTGTCGACACGTTGGGCGACGGCAGGCCGTAGAGTTCGGGGCGCTTGATTTCGTACACCTGCTTCATATTGTAGTTCAAGTTCTTGCCCAGTTTGTAACGCAGGTTGGTGTTGGTGTTCTTATCGCCCACTACCTTTATGGGGTTCTCCACGCGGATGGTGCCGTGGTCGGTGGTGAGTATTATCTTGAAGCCTTTGTCGGCGATGCGGCGAAAGAGTTCAAGCAGCGGGCTGTGGCGGAACCACGACTCGGTGAGCGAACGGTAAGCGGCATTGGTCGAGGCCAGTTCGCGTATCATCTTCGACTCGGTACGGGCATGCGACAGCATGTCGATAAAGTTCACCACAAGCACATTGAGGTCGTTCTGCTCCAGTTTGCCAAACTCGCGCAGCAGGCGCTCGGCTCCATGCGAGTCGTTGATTTTGTTGTACGAGAAGCGGCAACGGCGACGGAAGCGCTCAAACATGGTTTCAATCAGCGGCGACTCGTTGAGGTTTTTGCCTTCCTCCGACTCTTCGTCGACCCAAAGGTCGGGAAACAGTTTCTCGATGTCCAGAGGCATGAGTCCTGAGAATATGGCGTTGCGGGCGTACTGGGTGGCGGTAGGGAGTATCGATGTGTACAATTCCTCCTCGATATTGAATATATCGGTAAGGAGGGGTTTTACACTGCGCCACTGGTCGAGGCGGAAGTTGTCGATAAGGATAAAGAAAAGCTTGTCGCCGTTGTCGAGCAACGGAAATACTTTTTTAGGAAAAATCTGCGGCGACATCAGCGGGTGTTCGTCGGTGCGCACCCAGTCTTCGTAGTTGCGCTTTACCCACTTTGCGAACTCGCTGTTGGCCTCGGTTTTCTGCATTTCAAGCAGCTGGTCCATGTTGGTTTCCGTGGCTGCCAGCTCGAGTTCGCGGTGAACCAGACGGCTGTACAGCTCGTACCACTGCTCGATGGTATCGGCTGAGTTAATGCTCTGCGACAGGGTGTTGAATTCCTCGCGGTAATCGCGGGTGGTCTGCTCCGACACAAGGCGGTCGGAGTGCAGTATCTTTTTGATTGCAATCAGTATCTGATTGGGGTTCACCGGCTTGATAAGGTAGTCGGCGATTTTGTTGCCAACGGCCTGGTCCATGATGTTCTCCTCCTCGCTCTTGGTAATCATTATCACCGGCAGCAGAGGAAACTTCTGCTTTATCAGCGACAGGGTTTCAAGACCGGTCAGACCGGGCATGTTCTCGTCGAGCACAATAAGGTCGAACGGCTGCGACTCGACCAGTTCGAGCGCATCGCGGCCATTATTGGCGGTTGTGACCTGATAGCCTCTGTTACGCAGAAACATCAAGTGGGGTTTGAGCAGGTCAATCTCATCGTCGGCCCAGAGTATATGATAGTTCTCGCTCATTTTTTGGTCAGTTAAATAGTAATTCATCGTCTTCGTCGCCTTCCGAACCCGGCGCATACTGCGGAGTCGCGGGCTTTTCGGGCTCGGTTGTCTGAGGCAGCGGCTCAGGCCCGGGGTCCTGTATCAGAGGTTCAGACTCAGACTTAGACTCAGGTTCTGGCTGAGGCTCAGAGTTTTCGGTGGAGTCTTCACCGGTTTCTTCGGCATCGACAGCTCCGGCATCGACAGCCTTTGCCTCTGCCTCCTGCTCGGCTTCATGTTCCTCGCGTTCGGACAGAGTTTCGATTTCAGTTGCGGGCAACAGTTTGGCTTGTGCGTCGACATAGTTCTGCTCGTCGAGATAGCGGAAATACTCCTCGAATGAATGGCCTCCGTCGAGCAGTTTCTTGAAGTTCTCGTCGGAAATTACCACAGGCCGTACGCCCGGCATAAGCCTGAATTCCGGCGATTCGCCCATAAGCCGGCGATAGTAGTTGAGCTGCTCCATGTTGTCGAACCCTCTGATTACAACCATTCCAAGCCGTCCGAAGTTCATCAGTTCGATGTCAAAATCCTTTACGGCAAAACTGCGGAAGTTAAAGCGTGCAATCTCGTACAGCAACTGGTTGGCGGCCACCCGGTCGGTGGGGAAGAGCATCACCAGCAGCTGGCTCTTGTCGGGGCTGAGGTCGAATTCAAGCGGTCCGTCGGATGCCACGGCAGTTGAATCGCTGCCCAGCCTGGTATCCCAGATAAGGCCGCGCAGATTCTCGGAGGTCGACTGCAGCCGGCGTCCCTGTGCCATGCCCTTGAGCCATGCCGAACCCATGGGAGCCAGATCGGTATCGGGATAGCGGTCGAGCATAGCCTTAATCATTTCGTTGAATTCCTGCGGCTTATGTTCGGTTACGTATGCCAGCGCGTTTATAAACATAAACTTGGGCATCAGCTTGCTGAGCGGATATGTTTTTTCCATGTACTCGTATGCCTGATGCACAGCGGCATTACGGTTGTTGAAATAGTCGTCGAGAGCCTGATCGTAGAGGCTTTCCTGATTGGCGTCCATGGCTTTGAGGCGCTCTATGTACTGAGGATCGCGCATGGCCACACCGTAGGGCGAATCGGGGAAATTGTTGATAATCATCTGCCTCCAATGCTCTGCATCAACGGTATCGCCACGGCGCATGGCCATGAGGTAGAGATTGTAGTATGTGTCGAGGCGGTACACATTGTCGGGATAATCCTTCAGCAGACGGTCGAACTCGGCACGCGAAGCGCTGAAGTCTTCGAGTTTGTCCTTGAGTATCACGCCCATGTTGTACAGGCCCTCCTGAATAATCTCGTGACAGGTCTGACGCTCAGCATCGGTCTTGGGTATCTGATTGAGATAGTACTCAGGATAATGGGGATCGGAAACACGCTTCTGTTCTTCGTCCGATTTTTCATCAGACTCGCTGCCGCCGTCACCGTCAGTTTCTTCCGATTCGTCGGATTGGTCGTCATCGCCCGAGGCTTCCTCCCAGTCGGCATTGTTAAAGGTGCTTTTGTTGCGCCGGCGCCAATCGTCTTCCAGTTTTCGGGCACCCCAGCGGCGCTGGAAGTCGCTTTTGCCTGCGTTCTTGGCCGACTGATTGTAAAAATACCACGAATTGTCGGTGTTGATATTGAACTGATTCGGCGCATTCTTGTCAACGAGCTGATTGCCGTTTGCCGCCTGATCGGCCAGAAATTCCTCGCGTGCGGCGGCCTCGGCCTCTTCTTTTTCTTTCTTCTTAAGTTCGTCGATTATACGGTTTACCACCTTCAGTTGCTCTTCCTCTGTCATGTTACTGAGTCGTAGCAGCGAATCCTGCAGGGTTACGTTCTGCGAGTATACCGCCAGTTCGTCGAGTACATCGGAACGCAGTTTCAGCTGTTTCAGGTCGGGATACGACTCGGGCAGCAGGGGCACGGCCTCGGCATAGCAAGGCTGTGCCTTATCGTATTTGCGCAAGTCGAAGTACAGACTGCCGAGGGTCAGCTGGCAGATGGCCTTGTCAATGCCGTTGCGCTTCGATTTCTCCACGGCCAGTTCGTAGTTCTCAATGGCCTTTGCGGTGTCGCGGCGCGATAGGTACAGGTTGCCTATGGCATAGTAAATCTGGTCGAGATACTCGGCGTTGCGGTCATAGCCTGTCATACGCCGCAGGGCGTTCACCTCCGGAGTGATGTCGCTGCCGCTGAACACCTCGCTCTGTTTTATTCTGGCATTGAACTTGGTGCGGTATGGCGCCGACGCAGAGCCGCCGGCCTTTTTGAAGTAACTGTATGCCAAGTCTTTCTGACCGGTACGCGCATACAGCTGTCCCATCAGGAAGTTCAGGCGTATCTTGCGCGAGCCACTTGCAAGACGTATGGCCTCGGCCAGATAAGGTATGGCCTTGGCATACTCCTCATGCTTGATATAGTAGTCGGCCCAGGCCGAGTTGTACAGGTTCAGCAGGGTTTTGTTGACAAGTTCCGCCGTCTTTACACGGGTAAGAATCATCTCGGCCTCGAACAGCCAGTCCATCGAAATATAGCTCTGAGCCTGCCACAGGCGTGCCTCGGTTACGGTTTCGGGCAGCCATGTGAAGTGGCGCGACACATAAAAGAATGTCGACGCCGCCCCCAGAAAGTCGCCATTGTAGTACTGCGAGCGGCCCATCATCATCCAGGCATTGTGCAAAAAGGGGTTATACTCGTCGCGCTTCATCCATGCCTTGTAGGCAAGGTCGCCGCTCTTGCCCGACTTCTTGGGCGGCTTCTGCTTTATACTGCGTATCTGTATGGCTTTCTGAGCTTTCTCTATCGAGCGGTCGAAGTTACCGCTTGGCTGTGGCGCCGTAGGGTCGTTTTTGGCTTCGACCGGATTCATCAGTACCAGGCGCGAGAAATCATCCTCGTACTTGTCGTTCATCTCCTTCAGTGTCAGCTTGTAGTGCTCGTCGCCGTTGTAGTATATGTTGTAGCGGGTTATGAAGGCGGTGTAGTTTCGGCGCGCGGCGGTGTTCTTCTTGCCAAGACACGACGAAAGAGCAACCGCACACAGCAGCGTGCAGCAAAGAATCAGCAGCGGTCGTACAAGGCGAGATTTCATCAGAAAAATAACGGTGCGAAGCCCCTGTTTATTGTGCCGGAGAGGCCCCGGAGCCGGCCGGAGCATCGGCAGCCGATTGTCCGTCGGGGGCCTTGGCAGGTGCCTTCGGATAGGATATGCGCGAGTGGTATATGGTCTGCAAGCGCTTTACGAATGCCTGCTTTATGGGTGCTATATCCTTGAATTCAAGTGTCGACTCGCTGTGCAGGCCGTCGGCGATCTGGCTGTCGATAATTTTGTTTACCAGCTCTTTGAGTGCCTCGGGGGTATGCTCTTTGAGCGAGCGGCTTGCAGCTTCCACGGCATCGGCCATCATCAGCACCGAGGTTTCCTTTGAGTGCGGATTCGGGCCCGGATATGTATACGGTGCCGGATCGATTTTCTCGTCGGGATGACGGTTACATTCGGTATAATAGAAGTATTTGGCGAGTCCGCGGCCATGATGTTCACGCACAAAATCCTTTATCACGCCTGGCAGGCCGTTTTTATCGGCCAGTTTCATTCCGTCGGTCACATGGGCTATGATAATTCTTGCGCTCTGTTCGGGCGACAGCGTGTCGTGGGGATTCACTCCATGCTGGTTCTCGGTAAAGAAGGCCGGGTTGCGCATCTTGCCAATGTCGTGATATAGCGCGCCGGCACGCACCAGCTGCACGTTCGCGCCTATGTATTGGGCGGCGTCTGAGGCCAGGTTGCTCACGGCCATCGAATGGTTGAATGTGCCGGGGCAATCGTCGCTGAGTTTTTTCAGCAGCGGATTGTTGATATCGGCCAGTTCGACAAGGGTCACTACCGACACGAATCCGAACACTCGCTCCACCAGGAACATCATCACGTATGTAACCGATGTCAGGGCCGAGTTAATGGCCAAGAAACCCACGGTACGCCACGAGAATCCGCTGAAACTGCCGTTCATAAGCAGTTCGAGTGCGAGATACGACACTATGTAGCAAGCGCCTACGGCCAGCGATGTGCGCAGCAGCTGAGCTCGGTTGCGCAGCTCGCGCAGCGAGTTCACGGCCCCGATGGTGGCGCAGAACTGCAGGAATATGAATTCGAGCGGGTATGAGGTTATGCCGGCGGCTATCAATGTCAGCACCAGCGACACGTATATGGCCGTACGGGTATCGAAGAACACCAGCACCAGTATAGGCACTATAGCCATAGGTACCAGGTAGATACCGCCTACAATCACCGAGTCGAGCCCTACACAGAGCAGGAAAGGCACCGTTATGCTCAGCAGCAGGAAGAGTATGCTGCGACGGGTGCGCATCATTTCCGGACAGTAGTTGCATATATACAGCAGCAATGTGGCCAGCAGTATGGTCACATACATAAACTGCCCTATCCACACCATATACTCATGACGGGTTTGCTTGGTATGGTAGGTGGCCAGCTTGCTTTCGTAAGTCTGCAGGTTCACATAATCCTGAGGAGTTATAATCATGCCCTTGTCGATTATGGTCTGACCCTGCTGTATCACACCGCGGGCACCCTCGAGCTGAGCTAAAAAGGAGTTGTACACCTTTTTATTCTCTTCCTGATTTAGAGTCACATTGGGCACCAGCAAGGTTTCCATCCGAGCCATCGACAGGTAGTGGCGGCCGGCGCTGTCGGTGATGGTAGCGTCGAGATCGCGGTAGATTTCCACCGGCGACAGCAGTGCCTCGGTGTTCATGGTGTTGAGCACGTTGTGTTCGCGGTCGTCGGGCACTCTGATTTTGCGCAGCTTGCCCGAGGTGATATCCTGCCGGATATTGTTGTCGACCACTCCGCGGCGGTAGAAAGCCCTGAGTTTGGCGGCAATAAGGCTTCGGGTGCGCTCGTGCCCGGCAGGCAAGGCGGCCACCAGCGAGTCGGCCACCGATGTGTTGATGCTGAACACCGGCTGGTAATGGGCGTCGAGCGAGTCGCGCAAGCGGCGCGATGTCAGCGAATCGGGGTATATTTCTATATCGAAAGGCGCAATCAGCTTGGCGTAGTTCCATGGTCTGCCCTGCTCATAGTTGAGGCTGTCGGCCTCGGTGTGAGGGTAGAAATATACTATCACCATGGCTGCCGCCAGGGTCATCAGTATACCTGTTATTAGCTTGGTCTTATGCATTGTTATTTTATTCGGGCAGCGTTGGTAACTCCTTTTACAGATGAAATTTTATCAACAAGGTTGTCGACAATCGAGGCATCGGCCACCCGCACCCAGAACTCACATTCGAACACCTCGTCGCGCGACTCTATGTTGAGTTTGCGGATATCGATACCCATATAACTGGATATAAGCAGAATAAGTTCCTGCAGAATACCAAAGCGGTCGACACCCTCGATGTGTACACGGGCCGGGAAACGCACACCCACCGTGTCCCAGCGGGTAGCTACTATGCGGGGGCCGTAGCCGGCCTTGAGCACCTGGGCGCGCGGACAAGTGAGGGCGTGGACTGTAAGGCCGCCGTCGTCGTCGATATAACCCATAACGTCGTCGCCCGGCAAAGGGTTGCAGCAATTGTCAATCCGGTAGTTGGGCTTGCCTGTTTCGGGGTCGGTGCGTAGCACATACACTTCCTTGGGATTGATTTTGGGCTTCTGCACTGCAGTTTTGGCCGGCTGTGACTGGTTTTGTCTACCGGTGACAAAACGTCCCAGACTGAGTACCCGCGACAGCAGGCCGCTGCTGCGATGCTCGTTCTCGGCGGCCACCGCCTTGCGCAGTGTGCCCACCAGAAAGTCGCCCAGCACTATCTCCTCGGCGCCGAGCTGATAACACAGGTCGTCGCGGTTGCCCACATGGAATGTACCCTGCAGCTTGGTAATCACGGCGTTGGTGTCAGGCAGTCCTTTTTCGGCCAGCCATGCGGCCAGTATTTCCTTGCCCTTGTTTATCAGCGGCTGACGCATCTTGCGCAGGCCGGCCTTGAGGCGCGTCTTGGCCTTGGCTGTAACCACAAAGTTCTCCCACTCGGGCTGTGGCACCTGCGATTTCGAGTCGAGCACCTCCACCTGGTCGCCGCTGCTGAGTCGGTGGCTCAGAGGCACCAGCTTGTGGTTGACCTTGCCGGCTATACAGTGCAGGCCCAGTTCGGTATGCAGGGCAAAGGCGACATCAAGGACTGTGACCCCGGAGGGCAGTGTGAGCAGTTCGCCCTTAGGTGTAAACACCACTATTTCGGAGGCAAACAGATTGAGTTTCAGAGTATCGAGAAAATCAATCGCGCTGGGCTCGGGGTTGTCGAGAATATCCTTGATAGTACGCAGCCATGCGTTGAGTTCCGATTCCTCGTCGCCCTCGCCGATTTTGTATCTCCAGTGAGCCGCAAAGCCTTTCTCGGCAATCTCGTCCATGCGTCGCGAGCGTATCTGAACCTCTATCCAGTTTCCGTCGGGGCCCATCACAGTAAGGTGCAGAGCCTGGTAGCCGTTGGCCTTGGGAGCCGAAATCCAGTCGCGGGTACGGTCGGGATGCAGACGGTAAAGGTCGGTTATGGCCGAATAAATGTTCCAGCACAGAGTCTTTTCCTTGGCGGGGTCGTCGCACTCAAATACAATTCGCATGGCATAAAGGTCGTACACCTCCTCGAAAGGTACATGCTTGGTTTCCATCTTCTTCCAGATGGAATACACCGATTTGAGTCTGGCCTTGGCCTCGTACTTCAGACCTAATTCGTCGAGTTTCTGTTTTATGGGCAACGAGAAGTCGGAGTATACTGCCGAACGCCTGGCCTCGCTCTGCTGTATCTGCTCTGATATGCGCCGGTAAGCAGCAGGGTGCTCGTACTTGAAACTGAGGTCTTCGAGTTCGGTCTTGATTTCGAACAGGCCCAGGCGATGGGCCAGCGGAGCGTATATGTACAGTGTTTCGCCGGCAATCTTGTACTGCTTGTTGGGGGCCATGGAGCCGAGTGTGCGCATATTGTGCAGGCGGTCGGCCATCTTTATCAGCACCACGCGTATATCCTCGCTCATGGTCAGCAGCAGCTTGCGGAAGTTCTCAGCCTGAGCCGATGCTCTGTCGCCGAAAATGCCGCCCGAAATTTTGGTGAGGCCCTCCACCAGCTGGGCTATCTTAGGCCCGAAATGGCGCTCGATATCCTCTACCGTGTAGTCGGTATCCTCCACCACATCATGAAGCAGCGAAGCACAAATCGACGTCGAGCCAAGCCCGATTTCCTGCGAGGCAATCTTGGCCACGGCTATCGGATGAAGTATATATGGCTCGCCCGAACGCCGCCTTACACCCTTATGGGCTTCTTTTGCAAACTGATAGGCACGATATATTATCTCCACCTTCTTACGGTGGTTGGAGCGCAGATAGCCGTCAATTACCTCCTGAAAGGCATCGTCAATCATTTTATTTTCCGCTTGGGGGTCGATATTGCGAGTGCTGTCCATAATTCGCAAAGTTAGTGATTTTTTCTGAATGTTTTCACATGTATGCCTAATTTTAAACCAAATAAGCGGCCAGGATGTTGGAATATTAACTACTGATGCAGATCCTCCCTGTTATGGAAAACAATAATTATTACGGCCAACGGCAATATCATGTGACGGTAAAAGAACGCCCCACCCTTTCATTCAAATCCATCACTCTGGCCGACATGCCGCTCATAAACCAGCTGCTGCAACACTCCTCGACCCGCACCTGCGACTACACCGCAGGCGGTATCTACATGTGGATTGATTGTTTCGGCTACGAATACTGTGTGTTCGACGATACTCTGTTCATTAAAGGTTTTTCCGAAAACCGGCCCGGCGAAGTAGCATTCTCGCTCCCGATAGGCAAGATGCCGCTGCAGGAGTCTGTAAGCCTGCTGCGACAATATTGCGACTCCATGGAGATGCCTCTGGTGTTCTCCGCAATTCCGGAAGACCGCGTCGACGCCGTGGCTGCCATTACCGGAGGATCCGTCGAACAGCTCGACGGCTGGAGTGACTACCTGTACGAAGCAGTGGCACTGGCGTCGCTCTCCGGCAAAGCGCTCTCTAAAAAGCGAAACCACGTAAACCGCTTCATGGCCGACAACCCGGACTACGAGTTCGAGCCGATTACTCCCGACCTGCTGCCGGAACTGATTCTCTTCTTCGCAGGCCGACCGATGCCCGACAAACTCGACACCTCGATGGCTCTTTACGAGCAGCACGAATGTATGCGAGTGCTTGAGCACTACAGCAGCTATCCGTTCGAGGGTGCCGTACTGCGCAGCCAGAGCGGCGATATTGCGGCCTTTACCGTAGGCGAGATTATCGGCGACACGCTTTACGTACACATCGAAAAGATGAACCACGAAATACCCGGAGCCGGCGAAACAATCAACCGCCTGTTCGCAGCCGAAATGCTCCACCGGCATCCGCAGATCCGATATATAAACCGCGAGGAAGACATGGGCGACCCAGGCCTGCGCTACGCCAAAGAAAGCTATCGCCCGGTCATGCTTATCAATAAATACAACGTCCGCTGCCTGTAGATCCAGATACAGGCAGCGGAACCGGAATACCCTCACACAGAGTTTTGATTTTACGGCTGCATTACAATTCTGACTACTTCCGGACTGCCCGGTATACGTGTCAGGCGTATTTTGCCCTCGAACGGTTCGTCGAGCACTGTATTTTTGCCGTTTTCCCAATACGAGTCATCGCTCACCGTGGTCAGCCGGGCTGTACCATAATCGTAATAACTCGCACCATCGCCACGCCTTTCAAAGAGGTGGATAGTAAATTCCTTGAAAGCCGGAATAGCCTTGTGGCCGCTGCAGTCGAGTTCGAACTCTGTTTCTGACAGCCGCACGAATTCATTCTCTACCTTTTTCTTACCGTCTGCCTGAGGTCCTACATAGCAGGGGATGCCATCGAACAACTCATCAGTCATCCGGGTCATAAATATGCCGTACGACAGGTCGGCGGCAATCTCGATATGATAGCTGCCGTACACCGGCAACGCCGTAGAACCACGATTTTCGAAATAACTCTGGCGCTTTGGTGCCACTTTCCGGCTTATCTTTGAGGGATCAAGCTCGAAATAAAGCTGCTCGTCAATCAAAGCCGGATTATCCGACAGGCTGAATTCAATTTTTTTCAAATCATCGAGGTCGAGTACAAACTTGCCGTCGGCATCGGTCACTTCCACGCTGTTTATAGTACCGTCGGTGGTGGTGTATTCCACATACAGCGTACGGGCATTCACCGCACAGCCAAGTGCGATGAATAATATAAGGCTCAATATCTTTTTCATAGTAATGCTTATTTTTTCACCAGACGGCTGCCGCCGGCGCTCTGTTCAACATATATACCATTGCGAGGCGATTTCACCTCTATGCCCTGCAGATTGTAATACTTCACTGCAGTGTTCGGCGCGGCCTCAATATCGCTTATTCCAGCCGAAGCTGTCATGGCAACCTCGGCCGGCTGCAGCAGACCGCGATTAAGTTTCACGGTTATTATGCCATCGAAGCCCTTCTCCAGCATGGTATGCTTTCCAAACTGCCAAAGCTTTACACAGTCCGAGCCGTCGAGCACACCGCAGCCATAGCCGTCGTGCCAGCCGTTGCCTACAATACTAAAAAGTGCCATCGCCGGAATACGATTCTCGCCGCTGCAGTCGAGCTGAAATTCGGTATCAGATACCCGCTGCAGCTGCCTGGTCACATGTCCGCTGCCATCAGCCTGCGGACCTACATAGTACAGGTCGTTGCTGTATGTGGTCTGAGGGATACGGGCATAGAAAACAGCATAATCAGCTTTGGCGCCGATTTCCACATGATAATCGCCCTCGAACGGCAGTTTGGTGAATAACTCCGTGTCTGCGAACGTGCGCCGGATAGATGACACCTTCCTGCCAAGGTCAGAATAGTCGAATTAGAACACATAAGATTCGCGTCGAAAGGCCATCTTGTCTTCCTCGGTCCAACGATTGAACGACACATACAGGTCGCTTAGATTCTTTACGTCGAAGCTGTATTTTCCATCTACAAGCTCCACTTCCAATGCCTTGTCCTCGAAGTAACTCAGCCCTTCGCCGCACCCGAGCACATACAGCGTCTGCGCCTGCATCGACAGAGCTGCCGGCATTGACAGAGCTGCCGGCATTGAGGCAAATACACATCCGGCAAGAGTTCCCATGACAGCAAAAAGTTTAATTAGATAGTTCTTCATGGCATTTAGGGTTTTAGTTAAAACTATTTTTAATTGCTTTTTGCACATCTAAGATATATCGACATATAATAAATTGGTTTATATTACAAAAAGCTTTTTATACTATTTTTTGCAAATATACAACATAGGGAAAATAAAACCAACATAATACAGTTAATATTTGTTAATTCAAAGAAATATTTTATATTAAAAACAAAATATCTACCACAATGATTGCACAACAAACATTTCGGCAGACACTGCATATCTCATAACAGACAGAAAAAAAATTGTACTTAATCAACCATCAATATGATATCTGCTACAAATACGCAGACTATATTTCCATATCCATGCGACCTTTTACACCTTTTTTGGACAAATTCAAACCCCGGCAAGAGTTTTTTACGTAATTTTGCCTAACCAACATAAATAAGAATCGCAATGAAAATACTACTTAAATCTATTATTGCAGGCGTAGCGCTTTGCTCTGCGGCAGCAGCCTGCGCAACTACACCCGACTTCCTGCACGTCCGGGGCCACGACATTGTAGACGGCAAGGGCGATAAGTTCTACATCAAGGGCACAAATCTTGGCAACTGGCTCAACCCCGAGGGCTATATGTTCGGCTTTAACCGCACCACTTCGCCTCACATGATTGACCTGGCTTTCCGTCAGCTTGTCGGCCCTTCTGCCGCCCGCGAGTTCTGGCAGGACTTCAAGGACAACTACATCACCGGGGAGGATTTCCGCTTCATAGCCTCGACAGGAGCCAACACGGTGCGGGTGCCGTTCAACTACCGCCTGTTTACCACGGAGGACTATATGGGGCTTAACGACGCCGACGAGGGTTTCCGACGCATAGACAGCTGCGTGAAATGGGCCGCCGACAACAACCTGCGTCGGATTCTGGACATGCACGACTGCC
>CAJUHX010000009.1 GCA_910586455.1 uncultured Muribaculaceae bacterium
TTTTTCGTCGCCCTCAGGTCGTTCCCGAAAGCGAGTGCAAAGTTACGCGGTTTTTTTTTACCCACCAAATATTTTCGAAAGAATTTTATGTTAAAAAGTGTTTATAAAATACACATTTCATTGACGCTATGCCTGTTACGCATTGTTCAATTTTATGCTGAAAAACATGTTTTTTTCAGGTCTATTGTATTGGCAGGTTCCGGACACGCATCAGAGCCTGCCCATAGTACTCGCCGGGCATCATGTCGCGAAAAGCCATGGAGAGCATGGCAAACATGTTTACATTGCGCGGCACATTATGTATTACAAGTGTAATTTTCACCGGCACGCCGGAGGGCAGTGTCGGGGCACTCCACAAGCGCTCCTCGCCTTTCATAAGTGTCATGCCTCCGCCACTCATCTCATATGAGTCGCCGCTGAGGTCCCAGGCGGCGGTCACATAATCGTCGTAGCCGGCACAGGGTTCTTTGTCGACAAAGGCACATTTCTTGGCTTTTGAACCCATGTTGGTAAATATAATATCGACCATCACATTCTTACCGGCACGACGGGCCGGAGCTACCGACACGGCCAAGTTGGGCACGTCGTTCTCTACTATTATGGCTGGTACTGACGGAGGAACAGGCTGCTGATAAGCTGGTTGCTGATAAGCGGGCTGCGACGCAGGAGCAGTGGACACTGCAGCGGCTACAGCGCTGCTTGCCACAGAGGTAAGCGTACGGATGGCTGCGCCTACAGGATTGAACACGAAATCGGACAGCAGAGTGCCGTTGACAATAGGACACTGACGACGGTCGGTGATGTCGTAGGTCGATTTCACCACGCGGCTCATCATGTCGGAGAAGCCACGGCCACGATCGGAGAGTGCATTGACGAATGCGGTGGTAAACGGGCTGTTGTCGGAGTCACCGTCGAGGGCCACCTGGCCGCTGCGGGTCGAGCAGATTACGGCGGTGCCCGGATTGCCTTCTATAGTTGTGAGTCCGGTGGCAGCCGAGCGGGTCCATGAAGTTTTTACGTCGCGGCAGGCATCGAGGCACACTATGCGGGTTTCCACACCTGAGTTCTCTATGCGCTCAAGCACGTCGTAGGCATCGAGGCAGCGGGTGAGTTCGGACTTGAACTCGAGGTTTGCGGTAACGGGGATAAGGTAATTGCGGCCATCCTCCTGCAGGCCGTGGCCCGAGTAGTAGAACATGGCCACATTGTATCCGCCGGCTTTGGCAGCAAAGGTGTTCAGGGCCGAAATCATGTCGGTGTAGTCGCAGTCATAGGCCTCGTACACATCAAAACCAAGATTTCCGAGCGCCTCGGAGAGGGCTTCGGCGTCGTACATAGGATTACGCAGCGATGATATATTGGTGTAGTTGGAGTTGCCTATAAGCAGGGCCACGCGCTTCTCGGGAAACTTTGATGCTTCGGGCGAGGCCGTGAAAGCCAGGTCGGCGCCCTCGGCCTTGCGGGTCGAGGCTTTGTTGACGCGCAGGAAGAAATCGCGCACGGAACTTACGCCTTTTTTGGAGGCGAACTGACGGGCCGAGAAACGGTAAATATTTCCGGTACGTGTGTTTTTGGCCTCCATCTGCTGTGTTGCGGTGGCCCAGCTGATGGCATCGCCTTCGTCGAACGAGTCACCGGCCTTGAGCTGCCGGCCTCCTATCGATACCTTGCCTCCGGTAAGGCGTGTGATTGTGAGTTTGTCGGCGCAGACTGCTGTCAGCGGCATTATAAATGCCACCGTCAGGATGATTGCAAGTTTTAGTCGTGACATAAGTATTGGATTATATATTATTATTTTTTCGAAAAATGGCTGTTCAACCAGCCCAGGGCTGTGAATGTTACTGCCGGCAGAAAGGTTATGAAGCTTTCGGCCATTATCAGATACATGGCCACGCTGAGCAGCGTGAGCAGGAATTCCCAGCTGAAAAACGACAGCAGAGTGCCCAGGGCCGGATGGCGACGCACCCAGCCGAAGCGTTCCCACAGCGGCGAGGCTGAGAGTACACGGTAGCATATAAGACCGTATACAGAAAATATAAACAGTACGAACCACCAGTTGACCAGATGCGCGCCCTGGCGCAGCTGACCGTAAGCACAGCTTATCAGCACCGGGCCGGGTACGGAGCCGATATAGGTGTCGTGGGTGTCGCCGTCGAAATCGCCCACCACCACTATGCGGTCGCGCATCATGCCGGCCAGTTCGCTGTCGTCGTTCCAGCGCATCACCTGCGAGCTGAGCAGAGGGTAGCGTACCTGCCCGTCGGGCCGTTCAGGCAGAAGTATATCTGATGGCAGAGGTATGAACAGAGTGTTGCGGCACAGGCGTCCGCGGTCGGTATAGAAGCAGCCGTGGCGCCGTATGTCACCGCCGTCAATGCTGCGGTACATTGTCATAGGCATCGACTCGCCCGCCTCCTGCAGAAATTGCCATCGTGTAAAGCCGGTGGAAAGTGTAGCTCCGTAGTCCGAAATCGAGGCGGCATGCAGTGTCGAGCTGTCGGCGGCATTGTCACCATCCGAGTGTGCGCTGTAGGCAAATCGCGGCAGGCGCGCCATCACGGCCCAGAGAGCCGAGTCGGAATCGGTGTGCATGCCTTCGTCAAAACGGACATCGAGTACCAGAAAGCGGTAATGGGCATTCTCGGCGGCTTCGAGCAGATGCAGCAGCACGGCGCGGTCGGTAACCACGGTCGAGCCCATAGTGTCGCCGAAATCGTCGGTCAGCGGCACCAGCTGTTTGTCGTATGCCACATTGAGATAGAGTACGGAGTCATCGGTCTGGTGGGCCACACGCTCCGACATCAGTTCAATGAATGCCAGCGAATCGACGTCGTCGAGCACCGGATAGGGATAGTTGTCGAGCAGATAGTCGCCCAGCACGAGCGCCAGCGCCACTATGGCCGACAACACCGCACGCCACAGCCGTGAATACGGCGGCATAAGACGGTGCAGAAATTCGGCAATGTGGCGCTTGTGTGTCATATTTACAAAGATTAATGCGCAAATATACGCATAATTACGCATATATGCAAGCGCCGCAAAGCCCGCCCTACTCCAGTCGGAACACGCGTATGCCTATCAGCGACAGATTTTTCTTCATAAAGTCGGCCAGAGGCACCGATGTGAGTTCAACCTTGCCGTGACTGCTCGACGCATGCAGCAGATAAGGTACGCCCTCCTGCATGATGATGATGCCCATGTGTGTCACATCGAGGTTTTTAAGTTTGGTTACCAGAGCTACAATATCGCCGTTGCGCAGAGCCGCCATGGTCGTTTTTTTACCAAGGTTGCTCGACTTGATATAGGGGAAGCGGTGGTTGCGGTATCCGATTTCAACAGAGCGGATGCGTTCGTATTCGTTGTCGTCGGCCAGGGCGGGATATTTGTTGCGGTTTGCGCTCATAAAGTCGATGGTGCGCACTTGGTATGCCACCGCCGGAAAATTGGCTGTCACTTCCTTGAAGTTGCCTCGGTGAGTGTTGTCGATTACCCAGTCGCTGATATAGTGCAGGCGCGAGGCATAGCCGTTGACTTCGCCGCCTCGGTAGCGCAGGCGCTGCAGGTTGTACAGAAAGTCGCGCCATGTGCTGCGGCCTTCGCCGGCGGTGTACGACAGCGCCATAACGGTTTCGACAAATGTGGTGCAGTCGAGTTCGTCGAGATTCACGGTCAGCATCTCGGTGTCGCCTTCGAGTGTGTGCGCCACGTATGGCGTGCCGACAAAGCGCATAGCTATGTCGGCTGTACGCTCACCTGCGGTCTTGAAACCGGAAGCAATGCTCTCTACCAGAATTTTGTTTATTCGCGTGGTGTCGGATTCCTCGCAATGGAAGCGTGTGGGTGTAGGAGCCGCCCGGCCTGCGGCGGCACAGAAGCTTATGATGATTGCTGCAAGCAGATATACGTGTTTCATGGTGCAAAATTACGAAAAAAAGCGAAACCCGCTGTAGCAGATTTCGCTTTTTTGTGTCGTGAAAGTCTGAATTATTCAGGACGTTTGGTCTTCTTGCCGTAACCGTAAGCTGCGGCGGCACCAAGCTGCTCTTCGATGCGGAGGAGCTGGTTGTACTTGGCCATACGGTCGCTGCGGCTTGCCGAACCGGTCTTGATCTGGCCGGCGTTGGTTGCAACGGCGATGTCGGCGATGGTAGCGTCCTCGGTTTCGCCGGAGCGGTGCGAGATAACGGCGGTATAGCCGTTGCGCTGAGCAAGTTCTACGGCGCGGAGGGTTTCGGTCAGCGAGCCAATCTGGTTAACCTTAACGAGGATTGAGTTGGCGCAGCCCTGTTCGATACCCTTCTTGAGGTACTTCACATTGGTTACGAAGAGGTCGTCGCCTACGAGCTGGCAGCGGTCGCCGATAAGTTCGGTAAGAATCTTCCAGCCTTCCCAGTCATTCTGGTCCATTCCGTCCTCGATGGAGTCGATGGGATATTTTTCAACGAGGTCCTTCAGGAATTCAGCCTGCTGCTGCGAGGTGAGCTTGGGAGCGTCGGCACCCTGCTTCCAGGTGTAGTCGTAAACGCCGCCCTTGTAGAATTCCGACGAAGCGCAGTCGAGGCCGATGGTAACGTCCTTGCCGGGTACGTAGCCGGCGAGCTCGATAGCCTTGATGATTACGTTGAGGGCGTCTTCAGTACCGTCGAGAGCGGGAGCGAATCCGCCTTCGTCGCCTACAGCGGTGCTGAGGTTGCGTTCGTGGAGCACTTTCTTGAGGTTGTGGAATACTTCGGTACCCATGCGGATGCCTTCGTGGAACGAAGTAGCACCGATAGGACGAATCATGAATTCCTGAAAGCAGATGGGAGCGTCGGAGTGAGCGCCACCGTTGATGATGTTCATCATGGGCACGGGCAGCACGTAAGTGTTGCAGCCGCCGATATATTTGTAGAGGGGCTGGCCGAGGTAGTCGGCGGCAGCCTTGGCAACGGCGAGCGATACACCAAGGATGGCGTTAGCGCCGAGGTTCGACTTGGTTTCGGTACCGTCGAGAGCGAGCATAGCTTCGTCGATGGCAATCTGGTCGAGGGCGTTCATGCCCTTGAGAGCTTCGGCGATGGGGCCGTTGACGTTGGCTACAGCCTTGAGCACACCCTTGCCCATGTAGCGGCTCTTGTCGCCGTCGCGGAGTTCAAGAGCTTCGTTTTCGCCGGTAGATGCACCGGAGGGCACGCTGGCGCGACCGAAAGCGCCTGATTCGAGCAGTACGTCAACTTCTACGGTGGGGTTGCCACGGGAGTCGAGGACCTCACGACCGATAATTTTTTCGATTTTCATATTTTAATAACTTAAGTTAGTTGAAAGTTGCATAGTAAAGCCGGAAACCTTCTTTTGAGGCCTTTTGGATTCCGGCTGCAAATTTACGAAAAATTTGCGAGTTGCCGAACGATAAACAAAAAAAAGAGTGCGCCCCACGCGGGCGCACTCTGTATATTAGCTTAATTTAAGTATGGCTACTTATAATTTAACGCTGAGCTGCTGACCGAAGTACTGTTTTGCAAGTTTACGGTTGATTACACTTGCAGGCTCGGCCTGAATCTTCTGCTGGCCTTCAGCACCGTCTTCATAGATGCTTACGTGCGGCGGGAAGGTGATGCGTCCGGGTGTATCGTTACGGACTACAGCGTTCTGATAGTGGGGAGCATAAAGTACACAGCGACCGATGTTGAGGACATTGTCGACGAAAGTCGAACGATCTGCGGGATCCATGCCTTCGTAAATCTCGTCAGCGGTATAGCCTTCGGCCATATACTGGCCCTCAAGACTGCACAGCGACAGCATACCGAACTCAACATTGAATGTACCGGGAACGAACTCCCAGCCCGCTACGCTCTGAAGCACTGCCGGAACACGGAAGTCGTTGAGGTCAACATGCCAGTAGTAGCGACCGTTCTTGGGTGCGATGTTGAAAGCAGCCAAAGGCGCATAGTACTGATTCGACTGGAAGGGGCTTACCAGACGGAAAAGCTGTTCGTCGGCGTCGTTTACTTCGAACGAGCAGTCGAACGAATAGTCATTGCCGTTGATACCGAAAATGGGGAAAATCCAGCCGTCGATTACGTTGCAGGTACCGACGGGAGTCCAGCTTTCCTCGGGATATACACGGGTGTACTGAACCTCGATGGTGTTTGCACCGTAACCGGTGTCATCGAGAATTGTGAGAGTGAGCATGATGGGCTCGCCAATCTCCATGAGTTCGTTGTGTGCCACTACAGGGATATAACCCATGGGCTCATTGGTAGTGTAAACAAACTCTTCAGGAACTACGAAAAGGTCCTTCGAGCCGTCGACGTAAGAGTCGGACACAGCATCGTACACCTTAACGCTATAATCAAGACGCACTTTTTCGCCGATTGTGTTTGAAGTGCGGCAAATCTGCACTTTGAATGTGTTGTCGTAAACGCCCTGATCGGGGTTGGGAGCGCACTTCTGGAAAGCCACGTCGCCATACGAGGGGAAGAACGAACCCGGATCGACATCGTTGGGATCGAGTCCCTCATCGCTACTACAGCCGGTTGCCGCAGCAGCCAACAGAGCGAAAGACATATATTTGAGAAGTTTCATTTCTTTAAAATCTTTTAAGTTGAACCTTTAAGATTAATAGCCGGGATTCTGCTGGCCAACAATCTGGGGATTTACCTGAATTTCGGTGGAGGGGATGGGCCATACAAAACGATAGTCATCGGGGTTGTAGCTCAGGTCGGAAGCTCCCTGTACGAAATAAAGGGTATTGAAGTTGTCCAAGGGGAAGTTGGGAACAGCCACCGAGTTGTCGCGGGTAAAGCCTTCGCCATAACGACGGAGGTCGTTCAGACGGAAACCTTCGCCGATGAGTTCGCGGTTACGTTCCAGGCGTACCTGGGTATCCAGACGGTCGTCGGGGTAAGTACGCGAACTGATACCGCGGGCTTCGCGCAGTGCACGGAGTGCGTCGTTGCGGACGGTGTTCGAGCTGCCGCACTCGGCAAGAATCAGGTACATTTCCGCCAGACGGAACGGGTACATAATCACACAGCCGCGAGATGAACTTGTACCTGCAAAAGTGTTAAGACCTATAAACTTAGAGAAGATGTTCACCGAAAGGTAAGTACCATTGAGTTCAAGGAATTGCTCCTGGAACCAAATCTGCTTGCGGTAGTCGCTGCTGGTGTACATATTGAGTGTGCTGTTTGCGGGCACATACATGGAGTTGTTGATGTTGTACGACCACCAGAGCGAGTTGGTCTGGCCAAGCGACTGAGCTTCGGTACCGGTAACCATGGCCATCATAATGATTTCAGAGTTACGGGTATCGGGGTCTCCGAACGAGCCGGGCGAAACTGTCCACATGTTTACGAATTCCTGGGGAGTAGAAAGCTTATAGAGAGAGCTGCCGATTACGTTTTGGGCGTGAGTTGCAGCTTCGTCTTTCTTACCCATGGCAAGAGCGATACGGGCGTTGAGCGCCTCCACAACCCATGAGTTGACATAAGGCGAACCGGAGTGCATCATTTCGAGATAGTCATTGTCGCGGTTACTCATGCTGGCCTCAGCGGCTTCAAGGTCGTTTTTGGCATTGGTGAGGTCCTCGAGAATCAGCTTGTATGTTTCACCCAGAGTGCTGCGTCCGGGATAAGTACTGCGGTCAGTGGTAGGATTGTACTCGGTAACCAGGGGCACACCCATGGCGGGTACATCCTTGTTGGCCTCGCTGTAGTCCTGGCAGAAGAACTGGGTGAGCATAAAGTAGTTGTATGCACGGAAGAAGTAAGCTTCACCACGATAGCGAATCATCTTCATGTGATCCTGCTCAGTCCACTCGTCGCTTTCGATGAGTTCCTGCAGACGGGGAAGGTAGAAGTTCACACCGGCAATATTGCTGTAGAACAGCGAAAATGCACCGGCAAAATCTTCGGTAGCCGAGGTGAAGTCACCTTTGAAAATATTGCCGAGATTGTTGCCATAAACAGGAGCAAGCGCCTGGAAGTTGTCCATCTGAACTTCGGTGTAGTTGTTCAGGGCGCCCATGCACAGACCGCGGAATGAATTGTAGAGGCCGTTACGGAAGTAGCGTGCGTTTACAGGATTCACAATAGCTTCCTCCTGCTTGATGGCACCTTCCGGAAGCAGCTCCATCTCGCACGAACTTAACAGTGCCGAGACAGCTACCGCAGCGAAAAGAAATATCTTTTTCATATTGAGAGCTCTTAGTTAAGATTAGAAATTAGAAAGTTACTTCCAGACCGAGTTCGTACTGACGGGTGTTCGGATAGAAGAATGTAACGATGTTGCTGCCAGGTTCGGGGTCAAAACCGGTGAAGCCGGTGAAAGTAAGCAGGTTACGGCCGGTGAAGTGGAAGTTCAGACCCTTGAGCGAAAGTTTGTCGGTGAACGATTTGGGGCAGTTATACATAAGGGTAAGGTTCTTCAGACGCAGGAACGACGCATCTTCGAGCAGGTGGTCGTCGAACTGGATAGTCGAACCGAACTTAGGTATGTCGGTAATCTGGCCGGGATGTGTCCAGATGTTGAACATGGTAGTCATCTGGTTGTAGCTTGCGGCGTTGTCACTCGAGGGGCTTTCGAGGAAGAAGCGGTCGTTGTTGACCATGTACTTCTTGGCGGCCCATGCAAAGTCGGCACGCAGGGCAAAGCCCTTCCAGCGCACGTCGGCGCCGAAACCACCGGTGATAGGAGCAGTGCAGCTCTTGCCGAGGAGCTGGCTATCGCGTTCTACATTGTATTCCTTGGTGATGTTGCCATCCTTATCGTACCACTGGGGTTCGCCGGTTTCGGGGTCAACACCTGCATATTTCACCATGTAGAATTCCGAAGCATCATGGCCTACGGTGTAGGCTAAAAGTCTGCTGGGGAATGCCTGCTGGTCCATGCCGTCGAAAAGCGAGGTAATGCGGTTGGCGTTGTAGTTGAAGTTTGCGCGCAGGCCGAAATACCAGTCTTTAGTTTGGATAATGTCGGCCTGAAGGTCGATGTCGATACCAGTGTTGGTCATGTTACCGATATTGTGGAGGATTGAACTCCAACCTGTAGTGTACGAAACGGGCACATTCACAAGCATGTCGCAGGTTTCCTTGCGATAGAAGTCGATATCGGCAGTGAGGTGATTGAATACACGGAAGTTCAGACCGAGGTCCCATGCCTTTACGGTTTCCCACTGAAGTTTGGGATTATCAACCGAAGAAAGTCCCCAGCCGGGCTTGCCGTTATAAGTAACAGTGTAAGGTTTTACGAGGCCCATGTAGGCATAGTTGCCGATACCGGCGTTACCGGTGGTACCGTAGCTAAGACGGAGGCGGGCCTGATCGAGCCATTTAACATCCTGAAGGAATTTTTCGTTCTTCATGTTCCACATTGCACCGAGCGACCAGAAAGTCGACCAGCGGTTGCCGGGAGCGAACTTCGACGAACCGTCGCGACGGAGGTTGGCGTCGATGAAGTAGAGGTCGTTGTACGAATAGCCGAGGTTGAAGAAGTACGAGTTGAACACTTCGTCAGATATCGAGTTAACGACGTTCGACATGGTAATTTCTGTACCATTGCTGAGAAGCATAAAGTGGTCGTTGTACTGACCTGAGGTCGAAGCGCCGAAACCGTTTGAACGGGTAATGATTGATTCTTCACCTACAAGGAATGTAAAGTCATGGATATCGGCGAATGTATGACGGTACTCTGCAGTGTTAGTATAGGTGAAAGTATAGTAGCGTGAGGTCTGCTTCTGGTTGAAACCGGCGGTGAGTCCGTCGTCCATGGCAGTACCCCAGGGGAAGCTGCCGAAGGGAGTTTCGATTGAGGCAGCGTGGGGATGGATACGGTTGTGAATCTGAGCTTCGTAAGCGTCAACGTTCTGCTGTGCGCGGATAGTGAGGCCGGCCAGCGGAGTGATAGTTTCGCTGAGGGTTACGTTGGCGGTAACGCGGTCGGTGTACGAATCACGCCACTGTTCGCTGAAGTCGGGGCGCCACAGAGCGGTATAGAGCAGACGGTCGGCACGTTCGCCGAACTGAATTGAGCCGTCGGCTGCGCGGGTCCAGTATCTGGCCGAGTCGTAGGGGCGGGCCATACGAGCCATAACAATGGGGTTGTTGAGGTTCACACCTTCACCGTTATAAATGAGGTTCGAGTATACGTTGGTCTCGTTCTTGGTATAACCGAGGTTAACCTGAGCACCGAGGCGGAACCAGTCGTTTACTTTGCTGTCGACGGTAGCACGGAGAGTGGTACGGCGCATACCCGATTTGGTAATAATACCCTGCTGGTCGAGGTGACCGAGCGATACATAGTAGCTGGCTTTTTCGCCACCGCCCTGCAGAGCAGCCTCAAGACTGTAGGTAGGAGCGGCCGATTCGAAAAATTCATCGAGCCAGTTAGTATCTACACCATATTTATATACAAGTTCGTATGCCTCATCGGGAACCTTGTTGCCAATCATCTGGCTGAACTTGATATATTCGTCGGCGTTCATCATGTCCATGTTGTCGCCTGCCATCTGCGACCAACCGTAGCTGGCACGGATAGAAAGCTGAGCCTGCTCGCCGAAACGGCCTTTTTTGGAAGTGATAACGATAACACCGTTGGCAGCACGCGAACCGTAGATGGCAACCGAAGCGGCGTCCTTAAGTACGGTTATGCTTGCGATATCCTGAGGATTGAGCGTGGTGAAGACGCTCGGCGACACGGGAGCGCCGTCGAGGATAAACAGCGGGGTATTGGAGGCGTTGAGCGAGTTTGTACCGCGAATCTGGATACTGGCATTTACTGAGGAGGGGTCACCGGAGTTAGAATAAATATTCAGACCGGCCACCTGACCCTGAAGAGCATCGACGAAAGTCGGGGTAGGCACATTCTCGAATGTAGCCTCGCCGACTACGGCGACAGAACCTACAACCGAACCGATTTTCTTAGCAGTACCGTAACCGGTAACTACAAGTTGTTCAAGAACTTCGGTCGAAGGATCGAGGGCGATAAACATTTCGCCCGCTTCGGCAGCAACAGTTTTGGTTTGCATGCCTACATACGACACAGTAATCTCTTTTACTGACGCCGGGCAGACGAGAACGAACTTACCGTCGATATCGGTAGTCACACCCTCAGTGCTGCCAGCCGGCTGAACGGAAGCTCCGATGACGGGGTCGTCATTGGTAGCATCCACGACCGTACCGCGCAGTGTACGTGTCTGAGCCGACACACACAAGCTGACCGACAGTACTGCCAGAAGTAATAGAAACAGCTTTTTCATACTAAATTTTATTAGACATAAATGATTAAATAATTGAGTCAGAACGTTTTTAGCAATTAGTTGGATATTAGATTCCCAAAAGTGATATGCTATTCAATTGCAAAGGTAATTAAAATTTGTGAAATTCCAAATTTAAAACAAAAAAAACACACTTTTAACACAATAGTTGTCAAGAAGTGTTTTTTTGAGGTCAATATGCCACATCCGGTATCCCGGCCTATTGTTGCGACGGCGTCCCGTCACAACTATCTTAATACCAGCTTACGCCATTGGAGGTGCTGGAGCGTTTGTCGTACTTGAGGTCGGAGAGCATGCTCGATTTTACCGCTATATGGAAGTTATAGCTCTTGTAGGGACCGACAGGTACGAAACTGGCTGTCATGGTAAAGCAGTGGAGGTCGCGCGAAATGTTGCAGTTCATGTAGGCCAGGCGGCGTGTGTCGAAGTTGTACGAGGCGGAGAACGAAAAGTTCCACTCCTTGGTGGGCTGTATGTTGCCCGAGAGGCTCAGGTTCTGCGTTATCCGGGGGTCGTACTCCATCTTCTGCTTGTTGAATGTTCCGTAGCCGTAGCCTATACTATAATTAAATGTAAGACTCCACGGCACCGACCATTTGGCGTATCCTTCCTCGGTAAGCTCTATATCGGAGTTCCCCGGGTTCTCCTGCCGGTCGCGTTCGGCACCGGAGGCCAGGCGATGACTTTGGTCGGCGTTCTGTTGGTCGTCGGCCATGTCAGTGTCTTTGGGTTTACGTTTGAAAGTGTCGTTATTAAATGTGTAGCTGAACGATGTACCGGTGCTCGACAGCCTGCCGATGCCTTTGCCGGCCTTCCAGCGGGGTATGTTCACACGCACCGGGTTGCCGGCTTCGTTGAGCTGGTAGGTGTACACGTCCCATGTGGCGGAGAGGTTGAGGTTGAAGCCTTTGGTGAGGCGCAGCAGTATCGAGGTGTTGAGGTTCGACCAGTTGAGCGAGTCGGCGGCGAAGTTGTAACTTTCGCTGATGCTGAGGTTCTCGATAAGCGATATTTTCTTTTCGCCGGTGGAGTCGGCGTCGGATTTCACTTTCATTTCCAGGTTGTTCGACAGCGAGAACGACACCGAGCCGTTCTTGCCCTCGGACGGCACACCGAAGAGTGCGTTTGGAAAGTAGTTGTAACGGCGGGTCTGCTGTCGTCCTTGGGCGTCGGTATAGTCATAGCTGCCGTAATAGCCAAAGAAGTTGCTGCCGAAGTCGGGCGAACCGTTGAAACTCACCGAGGGGGTCATCACATGGCGAATCATCTTTATCTTCTTGGCCAGAAATGGCAGCGGACGATAAAAGCCGTACACCTTGGTATCGAGCGAAACCGAGGCGTTGAAATCCCATACGTTATACAGGCTGTAGCTGGTGTCGCAAATCTCGACCGAGGCGTTGGGATCCCACTGGCGACGCACTTTCGAGGTGTACATGCGGTCGTTGAGCTGCACCGAAGGAGTCACATTGATGTAGTTGAACATGTTGAAGGTGGCCGAAATGGGCACCGAGTGCTTGAAGCCGTTGCGCCAGTCTTTAATAAGACTCTTTTTAAAGAATACGTTCTGCTTGGCTGTCAGCGAGTTTTGAAACTGACCGCTATAGCTCATACGTATTTTTTCGTACCAGCGTTCGCCGCCCACAGCGCGCTTGCGCTTGAAGGGGTATATCTGGCTCATGGTAACGGTGAGGTTGGGGAAGCTTACCGCCAGGGTGGAGTCCTGCGTGCGCTGCGCCACGTTCATGTTGGCCGAGAACGACCACTTGGAGTTAGGTATGCGGTAGGTGAGGTTGACGGTGCTGCTCTTGGTGTTTTCGGTAAACGACGGCGAATAGTAGGAGTTGAGGTCGTTGCGAGTATAGCCTGAGGTGGTGAAGTTGACCGAGGCCGAGAGGTTCATGTTTGGGTTCGCCTTGGCATCCTGGGTGTGGTTCCATATAATCTGGAAGTTGGTCTGGGCCGAGTAGTCCGGGTCGCCTTTCTCGCCGTATATGGTCTTGAGGTAAGCCAGGTTGAACGAGCCGGAGTATTTGTATCGCTTCACATAGCTGGAGCGGGCGTTCACACCCCACGAACCTTTGGTATATATCTCGCCGGTAAGTGCCAGGTCCATATTGTTGGATAAGGCAAAGTAATATCCGCCGTCGCGCAGGTAGAAGCCGCGGTTGTAGTCGTCGCCAAAGGAGGGCACGATAACGCCCGACGAGTATTTTTCGCTGAAGGGGAAGTAGCCGAACGGAGCAGCCAGAGGCAGCGGCAGGCCGGCGAGTACCAGATACACCGGTCCGGTGACCACGTTGCTGCCGGGCGTAACCTTGGCCTTGGTGAGATTGAAATAGAAGTGTGGACAATCGTGGTCATCGCAGGTGGTGTAGCGTCCGTCCTTGATGTAGAACACATTTGATGTATCCTTTTTGGTGGTGCCGCCTGTGAGGTATCCTTCGCCTTGCTGTGTGACCACATTGCGTATATAGCCTTTCTCGGTTTCGAAGTTATAGCGCATGGTCGAGGCCTCGTAATCGGTGCCTCCCTCGCTGAACACGGGCTTACCTATCAGCTCGCCCACCGAGTCGGGACGTCCGGTGGCATAGACGGTATTGTCTTCGAGGCTCATTTCTATACATTCGGCGTCGAGCTTTATGTCGCCATAGCTCACCGAGCCTTTGCCATACATAAAGGCCGAGTCGCGGCGCACAATAAGCATGGAGTCGGCCGAGGAGAAATCTACAGCCGCGTCGAGGTCGACGCGCGAGTTCACGATACGGCTTTTCGCAGCAGCAGCTACAGTGTGTGTGTCCGCCGCCACGCTGTCGGCAGCCATTGCATAGGCAGCCGCCGTGTCGGCCATCCGCATAAGTGCGGTATCAACCTGCGTAGTGTCAGCTACATCCATAAGCCCGAGCGCTTCGACACCTGAAGCCAGGGCCGGAGCTAAAGCACTCAGCAATAAGGATAACAATATATATAGCGGTGATTTTCGCACGTTGTGATTTCCTTTTAGCCCACAAAGTTACGAAAATTTCAGCTATTAGAGGTCAGGATTGTACTAATTAACATTTTGCCGCCGCTGTAATGCCCCGGGGAGCCCAGCGGATGCGCAGGCCTACGGCACGCACGCCGTCGTGCACAATCTCACATTCACTGTCGTGTCCCTGCGACGCCACACGCAGCTGCACGGTCTGGCCGAAGTGGCACTCGTGGTGGTAGCAGATGTCGATACGGCGTATGGTGTTGTGGTCGAAGTGCTCCAGGGGCCAGTAGTTTAGCACCAGGGCCAGATAGCGCACCGAGTTCACGTGGCGGTTGAAGTCGATGTCGCAGTATTTAAAGGTATAGTCCTGCACCGAGGCGTCGGCCGGAAGTGCGGGCAACCGCACCGGCTTGGCTACAGGACAGGGCCTTGACGACACCGGAAAGGCGTCCTGCTCGAATGCTGTAAGGTCGGCCACACAGCGTCGCTCCACGTCGATGGCTGTCCACATGGTGCGTATGTAACCTATTGGCTGTCCGTCGCCACCGGCGACTGCAAAGCAGCGGTCGCAAAAGCGGCGGTTATAGCTTTCAATCCAGGTGGTAAGACAGTAGTCTTCGTTAATATCGGGGTAACGTTGCATCTCGATACTGATTTTCGACAACACCCAGGCGATTCCGTGCACCGAAAGTGTGGCATAGCCTATACCGAGGGCGTTGGCGTGCTCGGTAGCAACTTCAATAACTCGCTGCACCAGCAGGGTCAGAGGCATTGACGACTGTGCGCCGGCCTCGCCGGCAGTGAGATAATAGCAATGGGTAAATTCGACATTCTGTTCCATATCAGCAAAAGAGATAAATAATTGCCATGCAGGTTGCGGCATATCCGCCCGATTTCAGAGGCAGTTTAAAATAGTATAATATGAACAAAGCGCTGCGTCGAAAAGTTGACGCAGCGCTTTGTTTTAAATTTTCGGCAGACGTATTATTCAGCTTCTTCGATTGTGACTGCGCGGTCGAGAGCCACGTACTTTTCACCAAGGTCGCAGAGGTTGCCGTTGTTGGTGGTGGCGGTGAGCTGCGAAGCGGGAACGCCGTTCTTCACGAGCTGCTTGTAAACGCCATCGACACGGGCCTTGCGCAGACGGATGTTGACCTGCTCGGTGCCGGTGTAGTTGTCGGCCCAGCCGGTGAGTACATAGTTGGTCTTGCTGTTCGACTTCATCACTTCGGAGATAGCACCGAGGATGTTGCGGTCTTCGCGGGTCAGGCGGCTTACACCAATGGGGTAGTAGATGGTGGCAAGGGGAGCCTTTTCGGCTTCAACCTTTTCAACCGGACGGTTGAGGCAGTCGCGGAGCTGCGATTCGAGGTCGGCGATGCGGGCATCGGCGGCAGCCAGACGGGCGCGGAGTTCGTCGCAGTTCTCAGGTTCGGGGCAAACGGGCACGATAGGAGCCGACCAGCCGGTGGGATTGAAGTTGTAGGTCAGACCCAGGTATGCCTGAAGAGAGCCGTAGGTACGGTTGTCTGAAGTCTTGCAGTCGATGTGACCGTCAAGACCGCTGAAACGGAGGTCGAGGTTGAGGTTGAGGTGCTTGTTGAGGCGGAACGAGTTGATAAGGCCTGCGCGTACGGTAAGGATGCGGTCGCTGCAGTTGTTCCAGTCGCCTTTTTCGTAAGTACCGTCGCTCTGGAGGTTGTACGAACGGTCAACCGACCAGTAGCCGCCTGCACCTACATAGAAGGTTGCGTTGTAAACGCGGTTGGGGTTATAGCCGCACCACCAATTGGTAAGGTTCACCATCAGGTCGAAGGTTACACCGAATTCGTTTACATAAGTCTTGTAGTAACCGTCAACCATCTGGTTGGGGATTACACCCACACCCGAATTGAAGTCGGAAAGACCTTTGCAGGCGAGGTATTCGCCACCCAGACGGCCACCGAATACAGGGGTGAACCATTTGCCGATGTAAAGACCGGCTGCGGGAGCGAAACGATCGCTCCATTTGCGGTGAACGTCGGCGTGCGAGAAGTAGTAGCTTACACCACCCTGACCGGTAATGAACCAATTGGACTTGAAGCTATTGATAAGCAGACCCTGCGATGCGTCCTCTACATAGGTCACCTCGTTGGAGTTGCTCTGCGCCATCATGGCCTGACCGGCAAGCAGCGCGGCACATGCCAGAAGAGTAGCTTTTTTCATAGAATCGAATATTAACGTTAATAAATATTTTTATTTTCCGTAAAAATGCAAATAGTACACAATTTATGTATATAACACCAACTGTGCAAAATTGTTTTTAGTACAAATTCAAGGTGCTAAGTTACGTCTTTTTTTTTAAATTTCCTAAAAAAGGCAAAAAAAACTTGCCTTTTAGACAAGTTTTTTAACCTTTCCTGTATTTATTTGCCTAAATAACGCAATATTTCGGATAATATATTCGGGGCGGTGAAGCCGAATTTTTCGTCAAGTACCTTAAACGGGGCCGAGGCTCCGAAGTGTTCCATGCCGTACACACGGCCTTTGAAACCGTCGAGCATACGCAGGGTGATGGTGAGGCCGGCGGTAAGACCGAACTGCGGTACATCGGCCGGCAGCACCTCGTGGCGGTAGCCCTCGGGCTGGTCGTTGAACAGACCGGGCGACGGTGCGGAAACCACCGATGCTTTCACGCCTTCGGCCTCGAGCAGCACGGCTGCCTCGCACAGCAGCGATACTTCCGAACCGTTGGCCACAAGTATCACATCGGGATTTTCGGCCTTGAGCACGGTATATGCGCCGCGGCGCAAGCCTTGTGCGGCCTTGTAGCGCGACTGGCCTTCGGCCACAGGCAGGTCGTGAATGTCCTGGCGCGACAGTATCAGACCGGTCGGGCGATGCTGTTCCTCCATGGCCATTTCGTAAGCCACGGTAGTTTCGGCACTGTCAGCCGGACGAAGCACCAGCATTGAGCGGCGCCCGTCGAAGTTACGCACCTCCTCAAGCAGGCGAATCTGCGCTTCCTGTTCTACTGGCTGGTGTGTGGGGCCGTCCTCGCCTACGCGGAAGGAGTCGTGGCTCCATATATATTTTACCGGCAGCTCCATAAGGGCGGCCAGACGTATGGCGGGCTTCATGTAGTCGGAAAATACAAAGAAGGTGCCGCAGCCGGCCATCATGCCGCCGTGCAGCACTATGCCGTTCATTATCGAGGCCATGGTAAGCTCGCTCACGCCTGCATGAAGGAATGCGCCGGTAAAGTCGCCGTGAGCCAGCGCGTGGGTCTGCTTGAGGAAGCCGTCGGTTTTGTCGGAGTTTGCAAGGTCGGCGCTCGACACAATCATGTTGCCGCACTTGCGGGCGAGCTCGCCAAGGATGTTCGCCGATGCAGTACGGGTGGCTACATTGGCTTTGTGTTCGATGTGCTCGTAGTCGATTTCAGGCACGTAGCCCGATATGTATGCGCTCAGTTCGGCAGCTTTGGCCGGATTGGCCTCGGCCCAGGCCTGATGTGCCGCGCGACGCTCGGCCACGATGGCACGGAGTTCGGCGCGGCGAGCCTCGTACAGGGCCTCTGCCTCGGGGAAGAAACGGAATTCGTTGTCGGGGTCACCGCCGAGGTTTTCGATGGTGCGGCGGTAATCGGCGCCCGACTTGCTCAGAGGCTGGCCGTGGGTAGAGCATTTGCCTTCGAAGTTATCGCCTTCGGCGGTAACGGCACCTTTGCCCATTATGGTGCGTCCGATTATCAGTACCGGTTTTTCTGTTTCGGCCTGAGCCTGCTCAAGTGCTCCTGCGATTGCCACGGGGTCGGACCCGTCGATTTCAATCACGCGCCAGTGCCATGCACGATACTTGGCTGCGTAGTCCTCAGTGTCTACAGCATCGACGTCGGTACTGAGCTGTACGCCGTTGGCGTCGTAGAACATTATCAGATTGCTGAGGCCGAGGAATCCGGCTATACGTCCGGCACCCTGGGCAATTTCCTCCTGTATGCCGCCGTCGCTGATGAATGCGTAGGTCTTATGGGCTATTGTGTCGCCGAACCGGGCTACAAGAAAGCGCTCGGCGATTGCGGCACCTACAGCCATGGTGTGGCCCTGTCCGAGGGGGCCTGAGGTGTTTTCGACACCACGGGCAAAGTCAACTTCGGGATGGCCGGGAGTAACGCTGCCCCAGCTGCGGAACTGGCGCAGTTCGTCGAGAGTATACCTGCCGCTTAGGGCGAGAACGGCATAAAGCATGGGCGACATGTGGCCGGGGTCGAGAAAGAATCGGTCGCGGGCGAACCAGGTGGGGTCGTCGGGATCGGTTACCAGAAAGCCTGAGTAGAGAACGTTAACAAAGTCAGCGCCTCCCATGGCGCCACCAGGGTGGCCGGATTTGGCATGTTCGACCATTGCGGCAGCAAGGACACGGATATTGTCGGCCGCACGAGTGAGCAGTTTGGGTTCCATAAATGGTTTTTTAGTTATCTGCTTGCAAATTTACATCTATTTTCACACTTATGCAAATTTTAATTCCATTAGCCGCAGAGCAAAAAATCGTATAAGTGCAATTATGTAAAAATCAAGCAACAGCGCTATTGCAGTATCGATAATTATTCGTACATTTGCGGAAATAAAACTGCTGTAATTAATAAAGCCATGTCGGAAATCGAAAAATACAACAGGCTGATTGATGCCCTCAAGGCTAAGGCTGCCGAAATTCTGCCTAAAGGCTCCCGGCTTGCATTATATGGTTCCAGAGCCAGAGGGGATGCACGCCCGGATTCGGACTGGGATTTGCACATACTCATTCCCGGGCAGGAAAACCTGCCATGGTCACTATGGGATGTCTATGCCTGGCCATTCGAACTTATCGGACTAAACCTTAATGAGATTGTAAATCCTCGCCTATATTCAGTAGCTGATTGGCTGAAGCGGAGTTTCCTGCCGTTCTATAAGAATGTAGAAAAAGACGCTGTGATTATTTTCCAAAACTAACTCATTATGACATTGATACCTGAAGAACGCTCAGCCATCGTTGCCTATCGCATCGAAAAAGCGAATGACACTCTAAAGGAGGCTAAGGCAGTAGGCTCACTCGGTTATTGGAGCCTTGCCGCCAACCGACTTTATTATGCCGCCTACTATGCCAGCGTAGCACTACTGATTGACCGTGGCATAGAAGCATCCACCCACAAAGGCGCAATCCGCATGATTGGTTTTTCATTTGTAAAAGAAGGAGTTCTTATTCCTGAGGATTCTCAATTGCTTGGACGCCTGTTCTCAATGCGTCAAACCGGCGATTATGAGGATTTATTCGACTGGAAAGAGCAGGATGTCGCGCCTCTAATACCTAAGGTTGAAGACTATATCAACCGGATTTCATTGCTGATTAATCCATAATTCGAGAATCAGACAACAGCGCTATTGCAGTATCGATAATAAATCCTCGTTTATATTCAGAACTGAAAGTAAATAAATGGACTTACGTCCTGTTCCTGCAGTTCCACAACACATTGTACGACAACGAGGAATATCAGCAGTTTCACCAGCCACGGACTGCGCACGAACATATCGCCGAGGCGGTTCCAGAAGTTCACCGGCAGCGCATGGGCCACAACTATCAGCAGCAACATTATCAGCCACAGGGTGCGGGCGGCCGCAAAAGGCACAAGATAGGATGGCGAGAAATCAGCTGCCGCATGGCTTATAAGCGTTACGGCGTCACCGAATGTGTCGGCACGGAAAAATACCCATAACAGCATTACCACTGTTATGGTAATGAACCACGAAATTGCTTTTACCGGCCATGAATCGCCAAGACGTCCGAGCCATGGCAGCGAGGCCTTGTGCACGGCCAGTCCGGCTCCGTGCATGGCACCCCAGAATATGAATTTCCATCCGGCGCCGTGCCACAGGCCGCCGATGAGCATGGTAAGAAAGTTGTTGAGATATGTACGGAATGTACCGTGGCGGTTGCCGCCAAGGGGTATGTACACGTAGTCGCGCAGCCAACTGGAAAGCGATATGTGCCAGCGGCGCCAGAATTCGGTGAGATTCTGCGACTTATAAGGGAAGTTAAAGTTCTGAGCCAGCTTGAAGCCCATAATCAGTGCCAAGCCTATAGCCATATCGGAGTAGCCCGAGAAGTCGCAGTAAATCTGCATGGTATAGCCTATTATACCCATAGCGGTTTCGAATCCGCTGTATGCTCCGGGCGAATTGAATATCAGGTCGTTGTACTGGGCCAGATAGTCGGCCAAGATGGCTTTCTTCACCACTCCGAGGATAATCAGCCACAAGCCGGTGTACACCTCGCTGCGGGTGGCGTGACGGCTGTTGTGAATCTGAGGCAGAAAGTAGTCGGCGCGCACTATCGGGCCAGCCACCAGCGCCGGGAAGAAGCTTAGGAAGAAGGCATATTCCAGCCATGTGCGTGTAGGCTCTACCCTACCCTTGTACACATCTATTATATAACTTATACTCTGAAAGGTGTAGAACGAGATGCCTACGGGCAGTATAAGTTCGAGCGGCTCGAAGTTGTTTCCCACCAGTGCCGCCCAGTTCCACAGAAAGAAGTTGGCATATTTGAAGTAACACAGCACCCCCAGCGAAGCCACAAGCGAGGCTGCCACACAGGCTTTGCGCCCTGCCGCCGACGTGCAGCGACGCATAAGGCGCGACAGCGACCAGTCGAAAAGCGACGTAGCGCCCAGCAGCAGCACAAACCAGCCGCTGCAGCGGTAATAAAAGTAAAAGCTGAAAAGTACCACAAACACTATCATCTGCCGCCGCCGGTCGCGCAGCAACGAGTACAGCGGCAGAAACAGCAGAAACAGCCCCCAGAATAGTCCGCTGGAGAACAGCATCGGACTGCCGGGGGTGTAGCTGAGAATCTCACCCAGATTATGCGCAAGGTCGGTCCAGATGGTCATTATTCGTTTGGCTGATGGATAAACACACGCTGCGGGCGTGCGGCAGGTTCGGTTGGCACACGCAGCAGTATAGGATGGGCACAGTGCTCAGGCATCCAGCGCACCACACTGTCCATCCACCGGCTTGCCGACGATGCAGTGGGGTGCGCGCCGTCCTTTTTACGGTTGAAGTGCATGCCGTCGGACAAGAAAAAGCAACCCGGAGCGGCATTGTCGCGAATCATGCGGTTCACACCGGTATCCTCTTTCCAGTTGGGCGGGCCTATCCACACATAGGGTATGGTGTCGATGTCGCTGAGTATCTTCTTGACATAGCGTGTGCGCTTGTCGATGATATTGCTCACAAACAGCTCGTTGGCTCCGAGCGATACGAATATGTAGTCGGGGCGCAGCTTGTCGATGTAGCGGCGCAGCCTGTCGGTGCTGCCCCAGCGCTCCGATGTACTGCTGTACCATATCACGGTGTACAGACGATGCCCCGACGCCCTGCAGTAGGCCGCCAGGCGCGGAGAGAGGCCCTCGAGCATGGAGTCGCCGAAAAGCAGTATGGTCTTTGGCAGGGTGTCGAGTTCGGGCCGTTTTTCCTCCCGAAGTTCCTGAAGTTCTGCCGGCACCACTTTGGTTTCTGGTCCGGCAGTCGGCTGCTCCTGCCGGCTTCCAAGCAGCCGGGTGTACATGTCCGATGCCTTCGGCTCGTAGCCGAAGAACGAAATCCTGCCGTCGGCCGCCGATACGGCGAACAGCAGCAGGAATGCTGTGGCCAGAAGCCACCATGTACCTTTATAGGATGTTTTCATCAGTAGCTGATAACTCTGTATTCGTTCATACCGCCTGGTATTACCGTATAGCGCCGCAAGCCGTAACCCCGCTCGGCGGCCTCACCCGACAGCGGATGCCCCCAGAGGCTGAACACGTCGTAGGAGCTGTGGCATTTGGGACATTCGGCCACCAGGGCCTCTTCATCGATGTATATGCGCACGTCGGAACGGCACTCAACCGGACAGCTGAGGTCGTATGCCACCGGATTGCCGTTTACATCGCCGCACAGCAGCACACCGCCGAAGCCGGTGGCGCTCATGGCGGTATAAGGAAAGTTCGAGGGCAGGCGCTCGCTTTTTATAAAGCGCCGCCAGCTCATTGCTCCGGAAACGCCGTAAACATCCCAGTCGGCCACGGAGTTGAACTGTATCAACACCGGAGCCGGCGGGATTCTGTCGTCGTCGAGATGGTGACACGAAACCGCAGCCGCCACTACAGCGACGGTCGCGCCAAGGCGTATCACCCGGTTCACTTGCGGTTGATTTTCACCATCAGGTCGCCGAAACTGTCGGCGGCCTTCTGCATCATGCCACCCAGCAGAGGCTTCAGCATGGCCGGAATCTCCACGTCAATCGAAGTGTAGAGTTCGGTGCTGTCGGCGGTCAGAGGCTTCAGATTCACTACCATATTGAGAGGTAAAGGCGAGCTTACGGTGTTGAACACCACGCGCTCGGGAGTACGCTCTGTAACCTGGAATTTCAGTTCGCCCACCTGTGCAGTCTTGATGCTGAGCGAGTCGGCGGTGAACTTCACCTCGCCAATTTTGGCGCGCTCGCTTTCGGGCAGGTTTCCCAGAGCGCCCTCAAGGGTGCTGAGGTCGGCAAACTTGTCGCTTATGGCAGCCGCGGGCTGCTGTACGGTTACGGGTTTGCTTTTATATGTAGCCATATCAATCGGTTAGTGACTGAGGATTGGGGACCCAGCTGGCGGGGTCCTTGCGCCACTCGCGGAGGGTGGCAAGGTCGCTTTCCTGGATATAATTTGTGGCGAGCGCAGCCTCGAGCATGGCGTTGTAGTTGCTCAGGGTAATGAGTTTTACGTTTGCCTTTTCGAATGCTTTTTCGGCCACGGGGAAGCCGTAGGTGAACAATGCGGCCATGCCCACTACCTCACAGCCTGCGGCACGAAGTGCCTCGACAGCCTTGAGCGAGCTGCCGCCGGTGCTGATAAGGTCTTCAATTACCACTACGCGGGTACCGGGCTTGAGGCTGCCTTCGATAAGGTTCTCCAGACCATGGTCCTTGGGAGTGGAGCGAACGTAAACGTATGGCAGCGACAGAGTGTCGGCTACCAGGGCGCCCTGTGCGATTGCACCGGTGGCAACGCCGGCCACGGCATCTACCTCGGGGAAGTTCTCCAGAATCATGCGGCAGAGTTCCACCTTGATGAAACTGCGGATTTCGGGATAGCTCAGCGTCTTGCGGTTGTCGGTATAGATGGGAGAGTTCCAGCCCGAAGCCCAAACGAAAGGATTGTTGGGCTGAAGATTGATAGCGCTGATTTTGAGTAGTTTGTCAGCAAGAATTTGTGCAACGTCGTTCATATCTGTGTTATATATGTAGTTTGCATTTCAGTGCCTGATATGGCTATTAATAGCCGGTATAAGTCGATGGCGAGAGGCGGTGGAGCTCGGCCTTGACTTCATCGCTTACCTGAAGTGTTTCGATAAATTCGGCTATGCTCTCGGCGGTGACAGCCGCATTGGTGCGGGTCAGGGCCTTGAGTGTTTCGTAAGGCTTGGGGTAGCCCTCGCGGCGGAGTATGGTCTGGATTCCTTCTGCCACCACGCTCCACATTGAGTCGAGGTCGCGGTCGATAGCCTGACGGTTGAGCAGCAGTTTGCCAAGGCCCTTGAGCGTGGACTCAAGCGCTATCAGACTGTGTGCCATAGGCATACCCACGGTGCGGAGCACCGTAGAGTCGGTAAGGTCGCGCTGCAGACGCGATACCGGAAGTTTGCGCGCCAGATGGTCGTAAAGGGCATTTGCCACACCCAGGTTGCCCTCGGAGTTCTCAAAGTCGATGGGATTGACCTTGTGGGGCATAGCCGACGAACCGACCTCGCCTTCTTTGATTTTCTGCTTAAAGTACTCCATGGATATGTACATCCACATGTCGCGGTCGAGGTCGAACACTATTGTATTGAGGCGGCGCAGTACGTCGAACACACCGGCCAGATTGTCATAGTTCGAAATCTGAGTAGTGAGCTGTTCGCGCTCGATACCGAGGCGGTTGGCCAGAAAGTCGTTGGCGAACGCAAGCCAGTCGATATGGGGGTATGCAGTCAGGTGAGCGTTGAAGTTTCCGGTTGCACCGCCGAACTTGCCGCTTATCACTGCGGCGTCGAGGGCATTGAGCTGCTGGCGTATACGGTACACATACACACCTATTTCCTTGCCCAGACGTGTAGGCGACGCGGGCTGGCCGTGGGTGCGCGCCAGCATGGGTATGTCGGCCCATTCTTTCTCGTATTCCTCCAGAGTTGCGAGCAGGCGCTCGAAAGCCGGACGGAGCACATCGGCAATGGCCTCCTTTACCGACAGGGGCACTGCGGTATTGTTAATGTCCTGCGATGTCAGGCCGAAGTGTATGAATTCCTTGCAGTCGGCCAGTCCGAGGACATCGAACTTCTCTTTGAGGAAATATTCCACGGCCTTGACGTCGTGGTTGGTGACACTTTCGATATCCTTGATGCGCCGTGCGTCGGACTCAGTGAAATTCTGATAGATTTCACGCAGACGGGCAAAGCAGTCGGCACTGACGGCTGCAAGCTGGGGCAGAGGCAGTTCGCACAAGGCGATGAAATACTCTACCTCAACCCGCACACGGTAGCGGATAAGGGCATATTCCGAGAAATATAGTTCTAATTTCTGACATTTTCCGCGGTAACGACCGTCGACAGGCGAGATAGCGGTAAGGGTGGAAAGTTCCATGCGTAGACTCAGTTTTCTAAATTAAGGTGCAAATTTACGCATTTTCCAGAAAAAAGTAGCTACAAAATTGACACAAATTCATTCAAAAAGCGTATTTTTGCAAAACAATAGTATCTCTATAAGTTTTCACAATCTAACAAACCATAAATATGCGCAAATCTATCTTAGGTTCACTGCAGGCTATATTCCTGGCGGTGACTGCATTTACCTTCAGCTCATGTGGCGGAGGCAATAATCTGGAGAATCTCGACACCGATGTCAACATGATTTCGGAGCGGATTGCACCGGTAGTAAAGGAAAGCCCCGAGGCAGCCGGCGACTTCTCGATGAAGCTGACCGAGCAGGCTGTGACTTTCGACGCCTCAGTAGCCCCGGGTCTGTTCGACCTCAAGATGCTCGACCCCAACCTGGCCGAATTCGCAATAGCTTCATATCTGCACGTACTCAACCCCGACGGAAACCGCAACGCCGAAGTGGCCGATATGATCAACAACATGGCCAAGACCGAGCGTCCGCTGGCCATTACCCTTACACAGGGCGACTATAAGTTCAACCAGCAGCTTGAGCCGGCACGTCTGAAGACTCTCTTCAAGGAGGCTCTTACCAACCTCAACCGCAGCGGCGCTGCCGCCAACGCAGCCAAACTCACCGGCAGCTGGGCCGAAAAGGTATTCAAGACCGAAGGCGCAAGCGAGTTCGAGTGCATCTACAGCACCAACCAGATTATCATCAACGTAACTTATCCCGACGTGAACGCTTCGCCACTGAAAGGTGTCACCAACACCACTCCGGCTCTGAAAGGCATGCTTATCGATGCAGCCGAAGCTCACTACGCCAAATACGGCGCCCTGCGTCCGGCTGTCACCGCTCTGATGATAGACCTGGGCGTGAAGGAACTTCGTCTGACCTACAAGTACGCCGATGGCAAAGCCGCTCCGAGCGTTCGCCTGGAATGGGGCAAAGACCTTTAAATCAATGTTAAATGTTGAATGTTGAATGTTAAATGCAGGCAGCACCTCCTGACGACCAATGCAACATTTAATATTTTACATTCAACATTCAAAAAAACAATACTACCATGACATTAACAGACCGCTTTTTAGAATACGTGAAGTTCGATACCCAGAGCGACGAACTCACCAACATGACCCCCTCGACCCCGGGGCAGATGGTATTTGCGCAGCACCTCGAAAAAGAGCTGCATAAACTTGGTCTGAGCGATATAAGCCTCGACGAAAACGGCTATCTAATGGCCACCCTGCCGGGCAATATCACCGACCGCAACGTGCCCACTGTAGGCTTCATAGCCCACCTCGACACATCGCCCGACATGTCGGGCCGCCACGTATCGCCACGCATCGTCGAGAATTATCCCGGCGGCGACATCGTACTCAACGCCACTGACAATATTGTGCTGTCGCCCGACGAATTCCCCGAACTGCTCAACTATGTTGGCCAGGACCTGATTGTAACCGACGGCAACACCCTGCTTGGCGCCGACGACAAAGCCGGCGTGGCCGAAATCATATCGGCTGTAGACTTTCTGCTCAAACACCCGGAAATCAAGCACGGCGACATTCGCATAGCCTTCAACCCCGACGAAGAAATCGGTCAGGGCGCGCACAAGTTCGATGTGGCACGCTTCGGCGCCGACTGGGCTTACACCATGGATGGCGGTGAAATCGGCGAACTGGAATTCGAAAACTTCAACGCCGCCGTAGCCACCGTAACATTCAAGGGCCGCAACGTACACCCCGGCTATGCCAAGCACAAGATGGTAAACTCCATGCGCATAGCCAACCAGTTCATAATCATGCTGCCCCGCTGGGAAACCCCCGAGCACACCGAGGGCTACGAGGGCTTTTACCACCTGGTAGGCATGCAGGGTTCGGTGGAAAACACCACCCTCACATACATAATCCGCGACCACGACCGCGACCGCTTCGAGCGCCGTAAGAAAGAACTCGAACACCTGGTGCGCAAAATCAACCAAGAGTTCCCCGGCTGCTGCAGCATTGAAATCAAAGACCAGTACTATAACATGCGCGAGAAAATCGAGCCTGTGATGCACGTGGTGGAAATTGCCGAGGAAGCCATGCGCCAGTCAGGTATCCCCCCCAAAGTACAGCCCATACGCGGCGGCACGGACGGCGCACAGCTCTCGTTCAAGGGCCTGCCATGCCCCAACATTTTCGCCGGCGGACTCAACTTCCATGGCCGATACGAATTCGTGCCCATCCCATCGATGGAAAAAGCCAAGGAGGTTATCGTACAGATAGCACGCCTGGTAGCCGAGAAATGAAAACACTGATAGTAATCACAGGGGCCACGGCGTCGGGCAAGACGTCCGTGGCCCTTGATGTGGCCGAAGCTCTGGGCTGCGACATCATATCGGCCGACTCACGCCAGATTTACAGCGGCCTGCCTATAGGCACCGCCGCCCCTACCGAAGCCGAGCAGTCGCGTGTGCGCCATCATCTGGTGGGCACGCTGCCGCTCGACGCCTACTACAGCGCCTCGCAGTTCGAACACGATGCCCTGCGGCTCATGGAGCAACAATGGCAGCAAGGCGACTACGCGCTGGTATGCGGCGGCTCTATGATGTATGTCGATGCCCTGCTGTACGGCCTCGACCCGCTGCCTGCCGTCAGCGACACTACCCGAGCACATGTAGCGGCCATATTCAGCCACAACGGCATCGAGGGCCTGCGCGCGGCACTGCAGATTGTCGACCCGGAATACATGAAGACCGCCGACCCGGCCAACCACAAGCGCCTTGTCCACGCCCTGGAAGTAAGCTACCAGGCCGGGGTGCCGTACTCATCGCTGTGCAGCGGACAACGCCGTCAACTGCCATGTCGTGTAGTCAAAGCTATGATTGACATGGAACGCGAAACACTGTTCAGCCGCATCAACCGCCGTGTAGGAATGATGATGGACCAAGGACTCATCGACGAGGCACGCCGGGTGTATCCGCAGCGCCACCTGAACTCGCTCAACACCGTGGGCTACAAAGAACTGTTCGCCTATTTCGACGGCGTATGGGATCTCGACACAGCACTGGCACGGATAGCCAAGAACACACGCGTGTATGCAAAAAAACAGCTCACCTGGCTTAAAAGACCGGGGCGAAACGAAGACTTGCTTCGCCTCACCCCGGAAAATGCGGTCAAGGAGCTGATTGACTTTACGCTGCGCCCAGATTCTTGAGCAGGTCGGTGATATAGGCATCATTGCTCTGTATCAGCGTACTCAGATGCAGGGCATATTGATGCAGGTCGAGAATAGGCTGGCGGGCCACTCCGCTGGCACAGGCTGCCTTGACTATGCTCGGAGCCACCTCGGTGAGCAGACGTTTGTCGAAAGGCTTCGGCAGAATGTATCCGGCGCCGTAAGCAAGGCTGTGGTCGTGATATGCGCGTCGCAGCGAATCGGGCACCGGCTGACGGGCAAGTGCGGCTATGGCATGAGCGGCAGCCAGCTTCATGGCCTCGTTGATTTCGGTTGCCCGGCAGTCGAGGGCGGCACGGAATATATAAGGGAAGCCCAGTACATTGTTTATCTGGTTTGGATAGTCGCTGCGCCCGGTGGCGAACACAATGTCGCGGCGCGATGCCATGGCGCTTTCGTAATCTATCTCCGGGTCGGGATTGGCCAGTGCGAACACCACAGGCCTCGGCGCCATGCTGCGTATCATATCGGGCGTAAGCACATTTGCCACCGACAGACCAAGGAATACATCGGCCCCGACAAGCGCCTCGGCCAGTGTTTCGTACGGGAGGTCAGTTGCAAACTCACGCTTTATGTCGCTGAGATTATCGCGACGAGTGGAAATCACACCCTTGCTGTCGCACATCACAATATTCTCTTTTCTGACGCCCAGACTCATGTACAGTCGGGTGCAAGCCACTGCGGCTGCTCCCGCGCCATTCACCACCAGACGCACGCTGTCGAAGTTCTTGCTCTGTATCCGCAAGGCATTAATGAGTGCGGCGGCGCTCACCACGGCGGTGCCGTGCTGGTCGTCGTGCATCACCGGAATATCGCACTGCTCTTTCAACTGACGTTCGATTTCAAAACACTCGGGGGCCTTTATATCCTCAAGGTTTATACCCCCGAAAGTGCAGGATATAGCGCGCACATGTTCGACAAACTTCACGGAATCGTTCTCATCCACTTCGATATCGAAGCAATCCAGGCCCGCAAACACTTTGAAAAGCAGAGCCTTGCCTTCCATTACAGGCTTCGATGCCACGGGTCCGATATTGCCCAGGCCAAGTACGGCGGTACCGTTTGAGATTACGGCTACGAGATTGCCGCGACCGGTGTACAGGTATGAGGTATCGGGGTTCTTTTTTATTTCCTCGCAAGGATAAGCCACGCCCGGCGAATAGGCAAGCGACAGGTCTTCTGGCGATCTATAGGGTTTGGTGGGCACTATCTCAGTCTTGCCGGGCTGCGGATACTGATGGTAATCAAGTGCTAATTTGCGATTTATCTTAGTCATGTACCGGAATATTTAAAGAATTTTAATAAAAATAGCGCTAATGCGTCAATAATACAACGATTTTTCAGGAAAATTGTTGTTACAATTTTTGTAAAAATATCACAAAAAATAAAGAGCGGCTTCCCAGTCGCTCTTTATCGTTCAATTACCTTTAATCTAATCCTATGAAAAAACTAATTCAATTCAATCTTCACTGCTGTCGTTTTATCTATAATACGAAATCTACAGGCAAAAGTTGGCAGCCAAGGCGGCCTTTTATACTTTTTTGTACAATTAAACGGTTGAAATTTCGTAAATTTGCAGCATGAGTCAATTTTCGGTAAACATACTGGGTTGTGGTTCGGCCACGCCCACCGCCTTTCACAACCCCAGCTCGCAGGTGATAGATTTCCGAGGCAACCTCATGATGGTAGACTGCGGCGAGGGCGCACAGGCCATGATGCGCCGGATGCGCCTGAAATTCTCACGACTGAGCCATATATTTATCTCGCATCTGCATGGCGACCACTTCTTCGGACTCCCCGGACTGCTTTCCACCATGGCACTGCATGAGAAAAGCGGCACCGTCACCATCCACGCCTTCGAAGCCGGTCTGGAAGTTCTGCGGAAGACCATGGCCATATTCTGCCCCGACCCGGGCTACGAAATTGTCTACGACCCTATAAAATACACCGACGCCACCATTATCGACACCGACGCACTGACAGTGGAAACAGTGCGCCTGAGCCACCGGGTACCCTGCGTGGGCTTTATATTCCGCGAAAAGGCCAAATCGCGGCACATAAACGGCGAAATGGTACGCTTCTACAATGTGCCCACATACAAAATGAACGCCCTTAAGGCAGGTGAGGACTACACAATGCCCGACGGCACTGTGATAGCCAACGGACGCCTCACCTTCGACCCCGACCCGGCCATGAGCTACGCCTACCTCAGCGATACCGCCTATAATCCCGCGCTGGCCGAAAAAGTGCGGGGCGTGAGCCTGATGTTCCACGAGGCCACCTACTCCGACTCCGACGAGAATAACGCCGCCAAACGAGGTCACTCCACTGCACGGCAGGCCGCAATGCTGGCCCGACAGGCCGAAGCCGGACAGTTGATGCTGGGCCACTTTTCCAAACGATACAACGGCGACGAAGAGCGCCTGCTGACCGAGGCACGCGAAGTATTTCCCGACACCATACTGGCCAAGGAGGGCCTGAAAGTGGAACTGATATGATTGAACTGAACTCCGACGAACGGTATATGCGCATGGCCTTGACCGAGGCCCGCGAGGCTTACAACAAAAGCGAGGTGCCCATAGGAGCCGTGGTGGTGAGCCCACGCGGTCGCATTCTCGGCCGCGGACACAACCTCACCGAAGCCCTGAGCGATGTAACCGCACACGCCGAGATGATGGCTATAAGCGCCGCCGCACAGGCTCTCGGCGGCAAGTATCTGAGCGAATGTTCGCTGTATGTGACCGTGGAGCCATGTATGATGTGTGCCGGCGCCATTGCCTGGAGTCAGGTGGGCCGCATTGTTTACGGCTGCGACGACCCCAAGCGAGGCTATGCCACATTTACATCGCGCAGCCCCTTCCACCCCAAGGCAACGGTGGTGAAAGGAGTGCTGGCCGACGAGTGCCGAAAACTGATGCAGGATTTTTTCAAGAAACTACGATAATAATGAAATATTTTATAAGCTGCGGAGAGGCTTCGGGCGACCTGCATGCCGCCGAACTGATCAAGTGCCTGCACCGGCGCGATCCTCAGGCGCAGTTCGCCTTTCTGGGCGGCGACGCCTGCACGGAGGCCACAGGCATACAGCCGCTGATTCATATACGCGAAATGGCCTTTATGGGTTTCAGCGAAGTGCTGCGGCATCTGCCCGATGTATGGCGCAACCTGCGCACTGCCAGGCGCACCCTTGAGCAGGAAAAGCCCGATGCGCTGATTCTGGTGGATTACCCGAGTTTCAACCTCAAGCTCGCCGCTAAAGCCAAGGGTCTGGGCATTCCGGTGTTTTATTACATATCGCCCAAAATATGGGCATGGAAAGAATGGCGAGTAAAAAAAATCAAGAAACTGGTAACGGCCATGTATGCGATTTTTCCCTTCGAGCCCGACTTCTATGCACGTCACGGCATGCAGGTGGAGTATGTGGGCAACCCCTCTGTGGAGGAACTGGAAACACGCCTTGAGGCAGCCCCGTCGCGCGATGATTTTCTGAAAGCCAACCGCCTGCGCGACCGCAAGATAATAGCAATGCTGCCCGGCAGCCGACGCAGCGAAATCCGAAACAATCTGCAGGTGATGTGCCGCGCCGTGGACATGATGCCGCAGTACCGGGGCGTAATAGCCGGAGCGCCCGGCATAGAAGACGAATTCTACCGCCGCCTGACCGACCTGCCGGTGCTCCACGGCCAGACCTACAGCCTGCTGCGCCACAGCCACGCCGCTCTGGTGACTTCGGGCACTGCCACCCTCGAGGCCGCACTGGCACGGGTGCCTCAGGTGGTGACCTACCGCGCCAACGGTTCGAAACTGTCGTACAATATAATGAAGCGGCTGCTGAAAGTAAACTATGTGTCGCTGCCAAACCTTATTGCCGGACGCGAGATAATACCCGAACAGCTGCTGCATATGTGTACACCCGATGCCGTGGGCGAGAAACTGGCGTCTATCCTGCCCGAACGCGAACCCCGACGCCTTCAGCTCGAAGGCTACGACGACATGCGCGCCCGCCTGGGACAGAACCATGCCGCCGACCGCACTGCCGAATTAATCATAAAAGCACTGACAAATAAATAACATTACAAGAATGCAAGTACCCGAAGCAACCATAGAATTTATACACCGCACACCGGTGCAACTGCGATTCCGCGACATCGACATGTTCGGCCACGTAAACAACAACGTGTATCTCGAACTTATGGACATGGCCAAAGCATCATTCTACGCGCAGATACACGGCGGCCATCTCAACCCCGCCAACATAGGCCTGCTGGTGGTGAACGTGAACTGCGACTTCTTCGAACCCACCCGTCTTGAAGAACCGCTGGAGATTCTCACCGGCATACTCAAGATTTCGGAACGCTCGGTAAAGCTCGAACAGCGCATAATAAACAGCGCCACCGGAGCTGTCAAGGTAATCTGCCGCACTGTTCTTGCGGGCTTTGATCCCCGGACCAACTCCGGTGCGCCGGTACCGGCAGTATATCACGAATATTTCGACAGCCTGCAGAAATAGTCACTTCAGCTCAGCCTTTTCGACAAAGGAAGCGTAATTTCGGAACCTTCATAGCAGCTATGTTGTTGTTTTTTCGTATCTTTGTGGAAACAAATAATATTACATGACTGAATTTGAAGAATTAGGGGTAAATGAGCCGCTGAGGCGCGCCATCGAAGAAATGGGCTTTGAACAACCCATGCCCGTGCAGGAAAAGGTTATACCCGGCCTGCTGCACGGCGACCACGACCTGGTGGCACTCGCCCAGACCGGCACCGGTAAAACCGCAGCCTTCGGGCTGCCGCTTATACAGCGTATAAACCTGAACGAACATGAGCCCCAGGCCCTGGTGCTTGCACCTACACGCGAATTGTGCCTCCAGATTGCAGGCGACCTGGCCGACTTCGCCAAATATATCGACGACCTGCAGGTGCTGCCTGTGTACGGCGGCTCAAGTATCGAAAGCCAGATTCGCGCTCTGCGCAAGGGTGTGCAGATTATAGTGGCCACCCCCGGTCGCCTTATCGACCTTATAAACCGCGGCGTGGTACAGCTACACGGCGTACATACAGTGGTGCTCGACGAAGCCGACGAAATGCTCAACATGGGATTCGTCGACTCTATCAACGACATCCTCAGCCATGTGCCGCAGCAGCGGCGCATGCTGCTATTCTCGGCAACTATGCCTTCCGAAGTGGCCAGAATTGCAAAACGATTTATGAAAGACCCGGAGGAAATCGTTATAGGTAACCGCAACGAAGGAGCCAAAAACGTAAAGCACATTTACTATATGGTAAACGCGCGCGACAAATATCTGGCCCTGAAGCGTATCGCCGACAACTCGCCAAGCATATACGCCATTATTTTCTGCCGCACCCGCCGCGACACCCAGGAGGTGGCCGACAAACTGATTGCCGACGGTTATAACGCCGAGGCTCTCCACGGCGACCTCTCGCAGCAGCAGCGCGACATTGTAATGCGCAAGTTCCGCGACCGGGTAGTAAGCATGCTCGTGGCCACCGACGTGGCTGCACGCGGACTCGATGTCGACGACCTGACACACGTGATAAACTACGGCCTGCCCGACGATACCGCTGTGTACACCCACCGCTCGGGACGTACCGGACGCGCCGGAAAGACCGGTGTATCCGTTGCCATCATCCACTCGCGCGAGAAAGGAAAACTGCGCGAAATCGAGCGTATCATCGGCAAGAAGTTCGAGCGTCGCGAAGTTCCTACTCCGGCCCACATCATCGAGAAGCAGCTCTATAATCTCGCCGACCGACTCGAGCGAGTGGAGGTCAACGAAGAAGAAATCAACAAATACATGCCCGGCATAAGCAAAAAGCTGGCATGGCTATCCACCGAGGACCTTATCAAACGGGTACTCTCTCTCGAATTCAACCGTCTGCTCAACTATTACAAGGACGCCCCGGCCATTGATTTTATCGACGAAAAGCCCGTCAAAGAAAAGAAAGGCGCAAAAGACCGCGGTCCGCGCTCCGACAAAGAGAAGGACCGCCGAACCGCCGACCGTGGCATGGCCCGCATTTACGTCAACGCAGGAAAAGCCGACGGCTTCTTTGCCGGAAACCTCATTGAGCTGCTCAACAAGAATATCGACGGACAGCGAGTGGATGTGGGCCGTATCGACCTGCTGCCGGGCTATACCCTGTTCGACGTAAAGAAAGGCGACGCACGCCGTGTGACCGGGGCCCTCTCAGGAACTGAGTTTTTCGGCAAACGCCTGTACAGCGAAATCGCCGACAAGGAAAAAGACTACGCCAAAGCCTCGAAACGAAAGAGAAAATAAACAGCAATCCGCCTCGGCCGGCACACATATTTTAATTATGTAAGATGAAACGAATACTGCCCTTACTTATGGCCGCCATGGCCGTGGCATCGGCCACGGCTCGCAAAATCGCCGATTTTTTCGTGGAAGCCCCTATGTACGAGGCAGCCCCGTATATCGACACCAACATGCGTATGGACCTGCTCGACTACTTCCGCAGCAATCTGCCGTCGAAAACCACAAATATGTTCGGCGAAACGGCTTCGGTTGTAAGCGAGAGCGAACGTTCGCTGCTTGTAAACGTCGGCAAAGGTGTTGAACTTGAATACGGTCTGGCCGTAAGCGGATGCGACTCCCTGCTGGTGGTTATCGAAACTCTGCCCACCCCCATGCCCGACAGCAAGGTCAGTCTGTTCGGCACCGGTTGGAAAGTGGCTCGTCGGGCTTCGGTCATGCCGGCCCCGGCTGACTGGCTCACCGACGAAGGCCGCGCCAACATCGAAAGAGTCGAACTGACCGTGCCATTCATAACAGCGTCGGCCAAGTTTGTCGAAGACGGTAACAAACTGGTGTTTACCAACACCATAGGCGAGTATTATTCCGACAAGGACAGCACCGCCTCCGAAGTGGCCCGATACCTGAAACCACAGATTACGTACCGCTTCAACGGCAAGACTTTCGTACCGGCCAAATAATGGACTCAGCCAATGCCATAAGCCTGCTTGAACTCGCCCGGCGCCTGGGTGCCGCAGTCAGCGAGGCCGCAATCTGCGACGTATGGGTCACAGCCGAAACAAGCGACTTGCGCTGTTCGGGCGGCCATTGCTACATGGAGCTGATACAGAAAGACCCGCAGAGCGGTGCCACCGTGGCCCGGCTGCGGGCCGCCATCTGGGCTTCGCGTTTCGGCCCGCTGAACACCGAATTCCGCATGGCCACAGGCACACCGTTGGCATCGGACATAAAAATCATGGCCCGCGTGACGGCCTCGTATCACCCCGTGTACGGCCTGTCGCTGGTGATAAACGACATCGACCCCGACTACACCATGGGCGACCTGCTCCGACGCAGGCGCGAGATTCTGCAGCGCCTTACCGATGAAGGGGTTGCCGACATGAACCGTCAGCTCGAATGGCCGGTACCGGTGCAGCGGATTGCAGTAATATCGGCCGCCGGTGCCGCCGGATACGGCGACTTCATAAACCAGCTGTACCACAACAGCCGCAGACTGCGCTTCAACACCGAGCTGTTCTCAGCCGTACTCCAGGGCCCCAAGGCCCCGGCATCGATTATCGAGGCCCTTGACCGCATAGCTCTGCGAATCGACGACTTCGACTGTGTGGTGATAATACGCGGCGGCGGAGCCACCAGCGACCTGGCATCGTTCGACGACTACGACCTGGCGGCCAACGTGGCACAGTTTCCTTTGCCGATAATAGCCGGTGTTGGTCATGAGCGCGATATCACAGTGCTCGACTATGTGGCAAACATGCGAGTAAAGACACCCACTGCTGCCGCCGAATGGCTTATCGGGCAAGGCAACGCCCAATTGCAGCGCCTGCAGCAACTGGGCGCCGAACTCTTCCGCAGCATCAGCGACCGCCTCGGAGGCAACCGACGCCAGCTTGCCTATATCGAAGGGCAGCTCGCCCCGCTTGTACGAGGCCGCATGGCCCGCGAGCTCCAGCGACTCGACAACCTCGGAACACTCCTGCCGGATATCTCCGACGGCATACTGCAGCAACACCGCCGGAAACTCAACAGTCTGGGCCAGCTTATCGAAGCTCTCTCGCCCGAGGCCACACTGCGCCGCGGATACACTATCACGCGCCTCGACGGGCGAGCCCTGACTTCGCCCGACGGACTTGCCAAAGGCCTGGTCATCACCACCACATTCGCCGGTGGCACAGCCGAATCTGTAATAAGTTGAAATTAATCCATATCATTCGAAAAAGAAATGAAAGAAGAACTCAGCTACAACAACGCCCTGGCCGAACTCGAAGCCATTGTGGCGGCGCTAAGAGGCAATGACTGCGACATCGACACTCTGGCCGAACGCACCGCCCGCGCCACAGAACTGCTGAATATTTGCCGCGCCAAACTCACTTTTACCGAACAGCAGCTGGCGGAAATTCTCGACAAATTCGAGCAGCAGTGAACTTTTTTACTACCTGCGTGTGTTAAACAAGTATTATGAAAGAACTGCTGATTATCGCACTGCTGATTTTGCTCAACGGCCTGTTTTCAATGTCGGAAACAGCCCTTATCAGTGCCCGTAAGACTCGTCTGGAACAGGAAAGCAAGCGCGGCAGCAAGGCCGCACGGACAGCTCTGGAAATTGCCGGGAACCCTGACAGCTTCCTATCGACCATACAGATTGGCATTACTCTTATTGGCATACTCACCGGACTTTACTCCGGAGCTTCGTTCGCGACCTCCTTTGCCGGCATACTGCAGGGGTATGGAGTTCCGGCTGCTTACTCGCATGAGATTGCGCAGGTTACTATCGTGGTGATTGTAACATATCTGTCAATTGTAATTGGCGAACTGGTACCCAAGCGCATAGCCCTCACTTGCGCCGATACCGTGGCCAAACTGGTGGCGCGGCCCATGAGCCTGCTGTCGAAATTCGCAATGCCGCTGGTATGGCTGCTGTCGGTGTCGACCAAGGCCGTGGTACGGCTGTTGCATCTGCGCAGCGACGAAAACAAAATCACCGAAGGCGACGTAAAACAGATTATCGAGAACGGTGCCGCCTCGGGCGAGGTACAAGCCGTGGAACGCGACATCATGACCCGCGCTCTGGTTCTTGGCGACCAGCGTGTAGCCTCTATCATGACAAACCGCAAGGATGTAGTGAGCCTGACTGTAGACATGAGTCCGCAACGCATCAAAGAGATTATATCGGCCGAGCTCCACGATACTTATCCGGTGCTTGATACTCGGCGCGAGTCGGTGCGTGGTACCGTAAGCCTTAAAAACCTTATTTTCACTCTCGACAATCCTACATTCAGCCTCGACCGAACCATGGCCCAGGGCTCCTTTGTACCTGAATGTATGACCGTATACGACGCCCTGGAGAGGCTCAAAAACGAACACGTACACTGCCTGATAGTCTGCGACGAATTCGGCATGATGCAGGGAGTGGTGACACTCAGCGATATTCTCGACGGCCTTGTGGGCAGCTGCGAATGTCGCGAGGAGGGCCCCTATATATTGCCGCTCGACGACGGCAAAAGCTATCTGGTGGATGCCGCCTGCCCCATATACGATTTTCTCAACTACTTCGGCTGCGACGACCTTTACGAACCGGCCAACTATGCCACCATCGGAGGCCTGATTCTGGAAAACACCCGCAAAATTCCGGCTGAAGGCGATGACATCCGCTGGCACAACTTCACTTTTAAAGTGGTGGATATGGATTGCTCACATATCGACAAACTGTTGGTACACTGCAATTCACGCACCCTATAAATTCTTTTTAACCTATTTTCACTCATTTTTTGCGAAATTTTCAGCCAAAATATGCTGTTTTTACTCGCAAACTTTGTAACTTTGCAGTGTTTATTGATTCCGCATTGCCTGACCGAGACGGATATTGGGCAACGTAAATCCAACTATAGCAACAAGAGGGCATAGAGTTGTGTGAGCTCTATGCCCATTTTATATCCGGCCGGCTCTACCATCCGCCGGAGCGGCAGACCGGACGCTGCCCTGCCCGCATGCAAGCTGTCTGCGACAGTACCAGAACCGCCATGGCGCGCGTCATCAGTATATCATCGTGGTAACCTGCCTTGGCGGCGTATGCCCCGCCGGGCTGTTGTTCGTATGTGAGCAACTCGTTGCAGGCCATGCTGTCGCGCTCTATATACCGTCCGTCGCGCACGGCCTCTATCAGGCCGCTTATGAGCATGGCCTTGGTGGAGCGGTTGGTATGGAAACCCACTCGCGTGGTAATCCGGCGTGTGACGGTATCGTAGCTTTCACGCTTGTAAAGGTTGCTGTAGCGCTCGGCCAGGCGTGCCAGCACAAACAGATTGGAGTCGCCCGAGGTATTCTCGCTTTCGAGTGTGTTGCTCTCTATCATCAGCAGGGCGTTGTTGTAGTACCTTGCCAGCTGCTCGGCCTTGGCGGCCAGAAGGTCGTGGTCGATATGTCCGCGCCACTGGGCAACCACCTGCGGCTGAGCGCCTCGCTTCATAACCGCGATTACCGACCAGTCGGAAGCTGCCGAACGGCCACCGACATCCACCGTCACCACATAGGCGGCGCCGACCGCCGGCTTCTGCCAAAGCTCCAGCGGCCCGTTGGATGCCGCCGAGAATCCGCCACCGCCTATATCACCGCGCTCGCCTGGGCGGCAATCGGCGCGCATGCGCTCCACCGCCGCACTGTCGAACACATTATTGCCCGTGTTGATGAACGCCTCCTGCGGAGTTGTCGGGAAATTGGCCTGCATCTGCTCGCGGCTGCTGTACTCGCGGCTTTTGCAGCGGTACCACCAGATGCGGTCGAGCGTAAGGCCTAAGTCGGTCCACAGCCGGCGTTCATAATCGTCGAGGCTTGCAATGAAAGCCGCGGGGTCGTCCGGTTCAAGGCGGTATATGTCTATTTCATACCAGGGCACGAACACCGCGCGCTTGTCGCCTTTGCCTTGCTCGCAGCGCAGCCACTCGCTGTGAAAGTAATTGCCTACTCCGTTGGCCGTCGACTCCATGGCTATCAGAGTGTACGGATGGTAGGCTATGCCGCCGCATATTGCCTGGATGAATTTATCGGGCGAGCGCTGCGAGGTGGAGGCGTAGAAGGCCGTTTCCGACAGGTGCGCCATGGCATAGTCGCCTCCGCGCACCGCCTCCTGATTTTCGCTCGAACCCAGTGTCACCCGGCAGCCACGACCCGAAATCTCGCGTATGTTAAGCGAGCGTTCAAAGGGTTTGAACTGCGGCGCGCAATCGCCCTCCCACAGTTCGGGCGGATAGCATGCCAGCATCTTGGTGTACATGCCGCGTATCGAGGCCGCTGTATCTTTTACATGGGCACATATCAGCGAATTCCAGTTGCGGCGGTGGCAGCTCTGAATCCAGGCCATATACATCTGCACCAGAGTGCTTCCTCCCCATTGGCGAGCCTTCAGCATAATCAGCCGTATGGGACGCCCTGCACGTCGGTCGGCCTCCATTATAGCCGCTACCCTGCGCTGGGGGCGGTTGAGCACAAAGGGCACATCGCGCCCCTCGAGTTTATGTTTTACCGTGGCGCACGCCGCGCACCAATACTCAAAGTCGTGGCGGCAGCGCAACTGCTTCCACTTTGTGGCGTCCGACATCGCTGCGCCATAGCCGGCATCCTTCAGCATCTCCACCGGCACAAGTGCCTCGGGCAGCCCGGCCACCGGCGTGGACACCTTGCGGCGCCGGCCGCTGCATCCCACTCCGGCAAGGGGGTCGAAGCGGTCGGCCCGGCGGTCGCTACGCATCCGTTTTCTGTTTTCACTTATTATATCCGCTGTATTTTTCATAACTTATAAGAACTTCCGAAATTGTAATATTGCTGGCGTTGCCGGCCACCCGCAACTGCCAGCCGCGGGCCGGACGGCATATTATACGGCTGCCCACCGGCGAGTGTATAGCGCCCTTGATTATCAGCCCCATATCGGCCGATGGTGCCACCACCGCACCATTGCGACGGCTTATGCTCACAGTACCGCTGAAGCGTTCGGCGCCTATGTCGGCTACTATTCCGCTCAGTGTGGCGGCGGCTTGCAGATGGCTCAGGTTCACCACCCACTCCACATCGAGCATTGAGCTTACTCCTTCTTCAGCCAGATTGTACAGCCCCTCTGAAGTTGACAATATCACCATACTGCCGTGAGGCGAATACATCCGTACGGCACTCAGACGGTAATTGAGTTCAAAGCGGCTCATGCCGAAGTCAAACGAACTTGCCTCCAGTGTGCCGTCGGCGCGCATGCCAAGCAGTTCACGGCGGGTGCCGCGCCACGCCAGAGCGGTATAGCCGCAGTCGTTGCGTTCGGTTACGGCTTTATTGCCCTGCAGCCTTATAAGGTCGCCCGAGGCAACCGCCCATACCGCTCCGTCGGCAACTGTCACGGCTCCGGGCCCCGGACATACCCGGTGGTCGACCGGCGTGGCAGCCAGACGGCCAAGGCCCTCGGTGGAGTTCACCGCCAGGATTCCTCCGCTGCAGAAAACATAGAAACGCGAGCGTCCGAAATCCCATGCACTCTGACTGCCCCCTGCAGCCACCAAAGCGTTTATGCCGCCCATGCCGGGATTATACACCGCACACGGCAAAAGCGGCGACGACACAGAGGCCAGCATGAGGGTATCGGCATAGTCGGTCCACTGCTCCGGCACCCCGGGCTTTTTCGTAAGCCCGTCCTCGGCCTTCTGCAGTTCGAAGGGCATCAGACTGCTGTGGATATACGACGCCGTGTCCGATACCGGATCGGCGGTAAGCGTAAACGACTGCTCGCAGGCCGGCCGCCCCCGGTACATTATGCCTATAACCATGTTTATGGCGTCGGCCGAGGGGTAGCTCAGCACCGGATTCAGCCGCACAGGCGCCGAATCAACCCCCTCGTCTGTCCACAGCACCGAACTGCCGTCGGCAAAATTCACCTTTATCCATGCCTCCCAGTCGCGGGCCTCGCTGTGCACGGCCAGCTGCTGCAGCGGATACCCTCCGTAGCGCCGACTGCGAATACCGCCCCACAACACCCCGGCAGGACCGGCACAGCCCCTGCGCGCGGTAAAACTGTTCGGCGGCGACAACCGCCGTTGCAGTGCGCCGGACTTTACGGCGCTGTGCTTCCACGCCTTGTCGAGAATCTTGATTTCGGAGCGCACATCGTCGGGCGCCCCGTTCGATATGGTCACAACACCGGCATTCGGCCCTATCCCGAAACTGCCTGCGGGGCGTTCGAGCGATGAAAGATTGCCCAGAGTCTGCCTCACAAGCGCCTCCGTACGGACGGTTCCCGGCAGCACTATATGGCCGAACTCGTTGGCCGAACCGGGACTACGCGAAAGCGCCACGGCACACCCTCCGTCAGGGTCATACGGGTGAAACTGCGGCGACACAAACACAGCTGCATAAGCCGCCACTGCAGGCAGTCCGGCCGGTATATGCAGCTCCACGCGCCAAGTCTGCGCCGTAAGATCATAACTCTCCACCTTACGGCGGTCAAGACTTCGCAGAAATAAAGTTTCCGAACACTGCAGCCCGTCGGGATGGCCCAGCAGCACCGGAGCCGAGCAGTACAGCTCGTGCATGGCACTGTCGTATACCTTGTAGCGGGCAATCACAGGCTGCACAAAACAGCCTTGCCCGCGGGCACTGTCGCACAGCCGCTCGTAAGCCTCGCCAATATCGCTGCCGAGCAGCCGCGAGTCGGCACCGTCGACCACCGTTTCGCCCGGCAGATACTCGCGGCGCAGCGTGAGCGAAGGTACCGTCGAGCGCAATATGCTGTGATGCGACGCCCGCAGCGTTATGCCGTGATAATCCTCGGCCTGCGGTACCGGGCCAAGGCAAAGACCGGTACCGTCGGCACTGTATTCCAGCTGCCACATACCATCGCTGCTGTAAATCAACAGCATCTTGCCACAGAGTGTAGTGCCGAACAGAGTGCCGCCTATCCTCCCGGCCATTTTCGGCTCCGCCTCCCCGGGCGCAAGCACCCAGACCTCGGGCTCGCGCCAAAGCACCGCCGCATCGCTGCCATCGGCGCGTGGCAGCACACCCACACACTCCAGCCGAGTGCTGCCGAGGCGCCGCGGACGCCCCACCCCCTGCAGCACAGCCCTGCCGTCGGCCCCAAGTGCAGGACGCAGATTCACACAACGCACAGTGCGCATGGCGCAGCCGTTTGCCTCCCGCGCCCCGTCGGCAACAGCTTCGGGCCGTACAAGCCCGCATTCAATGTCGTCAGTCTTTTTTCTCATATCCGTTCTATTTTTTTAAGCGCAAAATTAATCACGGCAGCATCGAGCATTGTCTGATAAAATTTCTTAAAACAACACTTCATCAGTTGAAAAAAAATGCGTAAATTTGCACAAATTTTATTTTCACTAAAAATGAAAGAAGTCACCTACGAAGGCATGACCTTCGAGCCCTATATTACCGCAGAAACCATTAAAAACCGTATCGCCGAAATCGGCCGCGATATCGTACGCGACTGCGGCAACACCAAGCCACTGTTCATATGTGTCCTCAACGGAGCTTTTCCGTTTGCCAGCGACCTATTCCGCGAGGTCGAGGACATCGACGCCGAAATCACCTTTGTACGCCTTAAATCGTACGACGGAATGGGCTCTACCGGCAAAGTCAAGGAAATGATGGGTCTGAAGGAAAACATCGAAGGTCGCAACGTTATCGTAGTGGAAGACATCGTCGACACCGGCCGCACCATAGCCGGGCTGCTCGAAACCCTGCGCGAACGCAAACCGGCTGCCCTGAAAGTGGCAACTCTCCTCTATAAACCCGATGCGCTCGAATTCGACATCAAACCCGACTATATCGGCTTCGAGATTCCCAAGAAATTCATCATAGGCTTCGGACTTGACCTCAACGGCCTGGCCCGAAACCTCAAAGACATATACGTTTTAAAGGAGTAAAAAATGCTTAATGTTATTGTTTTCGGTGCTCCCGGCAGCGGCAAAGGCACTCAGAGCGAAAAACTTATAAATCAATACGGCCTTCACCACATAAGCACTGGCGAAGTGCTCCGCGACCATATCGCACGCGAAACCGAACTCGGCAAAATCGCCGACTCTTACATATCAAAAGGACAGCTCATTCCCGACGACCTGATGGTTAAAGTCCTGGCACATGTCCTCGACAACAACCCCGAAAAAACTGCCAAAGGCGTAATCTTCGACGGGTTCCCCAGAACCATCCCTCAGGCACTCGAACTCAAAAAAATGCTCGCAGAGCGCAACACTTCGGTCAACGCGGTTATCGGACTGGAAGTATCTGAAGACGACCTGATTCAGCGAATGCTGCGACGAGGTCAAGAATCGGGACGCGCCGACGACAACATCGACACAATCAAAAAACGACTCGACGTTTACCACAATCAGACTTCACCACTCCGGGAGTACTACCTCAACGAAGGCCAGTACATACCCGTCGACGGTAACCGCAGCGTCGACGACATATTCGCCGACATTAAATCACATCTCGACAAACAGCTGAACTAACAGCCGCGAAACATCAAACCTACTAACATCTATAAACCATGCCACTACAGATCAACGAGATTTTCAATGCGTCGGCTGTCCTGAAGGACGTCGCTCGCAAGACTACCGTAATTCCGGCGCCAAAAATCAATCCCGAAGCCGATATTTTTCTGAAGACCGAAAATCTCCAGCTTACCGGTTCGTTCAAACTCCGAGGCGCATACTACAAGATTTCGCAGCTCAGCGACGAAGAAAAAGCCCGCGGCGTTATCGCCTGCTCGGCAGGCAACCATGCCCAGGGTGTAGCCCTCGGAGCTACACACAACGGCATCAAGGCTCTGATCTGTCTTCCCGCCGGTGCCCCTATCTCAAAAGTAGAGGCCACCAAAGGCTACGGTGCCGACGTATGCCTCGTGCCCGGTGTATACGACGACGCCTACGCAAAAGCCATGGAGCTCCAGAAAGAGCATGGTTACACCTTCGTCCACCCATTCGACGACCCTCTGGTAATAGCAGGACAGGGCACAATAGGCCTTGAAATTCTCGAGCAGATGCCCGATGCCGAAGCCGTTATAGTGCCCATCGGCGGCGGTGGCCTCATCGCAGGCGTAGCATTCGCCATCAAGACACTCCGCCCTGAAATCAAAGTCTACGGCGTACAGTCGGCCGGTGCTCCCTCCATGTTCCAGTCAGTAAAAGAAGGCCACCGTGTACACCTCGACCGTGTACAGACCATCGCTGACGGTATTGCAGTGAAAGAACCCGGCGAACTCACCTTCGAGCTTATAAATCAGTACGTCGATGAAATCGTAACAGTTACCGACGAAGAAACCGCCGCCGCCATCCTGGCCCTGCTCGAGCAGCAGAAACTTGTGGCTGAAGGCGCCGGTGCGGTAGCCGTGGCAGCCGCCATGTTCAACAAGCTGCCCATAAAAGGCAAAAAGGTAGTCTGCCTGGTATCCGGCGGAAACGTCGACGTCACTACCCTCAGCCGCATCGTAAACCGAGGCCTCACCAAAAGCGGACGCAAATACTCATTCATAATCGATCTCGACGACAAGCCCGGCCAGCTCTCAGGTGTCTGCAACGTCGTAGCCGACCAGGGCGGCAACATACAGTCCGTGACCCATGAGCGCGTGAACACCGCCGCTGAAATCAACGGCTGCACCGTACGCGTCGAAATGGACACCCGCGATCAGGCCCACATCGACTCAATCCGTCAGGCCCTCCTCGCATCCGGCTTCAAAGTCACTAACTGACCACCAGGAGTGGAGGCCTCCCGGTCTTCACATTATCCTAACTACCGGCAATAAACAACAACAGCGGCAGCATGCTAAGCATGCTGCCGCTGTTGTTGTTATCTTAGTCCTCCAGCACCGTGCGGCATAGCCGCTCATGCTTCATGCGGGTGTACAGCAACACTACGTTGAATACCGTAAGCTCCACAAGGAAGTAAACCCAGGGCACATTCAGCAGCAGGCACACAAACAAGGTGATACAACGCCAGTTAAATGTCATAAAGTTCTCCCACTTGCACAGCGGAAAACTTAGCGGCAGAAAACGGCGGCGTATCTTATCATAGGCCGGGGCGCCCTCATCGAGACCTCGTATCCGGTCTTTCAGACGTTGGAAATTTGGAGTGCTGCGCTCCTGTTTCCGGGTATATCCCAGATAAAACCAGTCGACCACCGCCTGAAACCACTTGCCCTCGGCCTTCGACTTCTGCCAGCGCTCGCGCACCTCGGCAGCCGAGTCAAGCTCGCTGCCGCTCTTGCCCTTGAGGAAGAACAGATGCGCCTGGCGGTAATAGTCGGCCAATGCAGCCTGCTGAGCGTGGCAGGCGCCTGCAAGAGCGGCTATAACCCATATCAGCCAGGGATGCTCGTAAAAGAATGGCACGTCGCGCATAGTGCGCAGGCAGATGGCTATGTAGATGCTCACAAACCATACATCGCCTGCAGCGCCGTCGAGTATGCGGCCAAGCTTGGAGAACTGGCCCGTAAGGCGTGCCAGCTGGCCGTCGGCACTATCATAACTGTTGGCCCATATCAGCAGGAACATTCCCAGCAAGGTAATCCATATATTGCTGTAATAGAAACATACTGCCGCGCCGACACCCAGAAACATCGAGGCTATGGTCACAACATTAGGGTGGACACCAAGCTTGCGGAACAGCCATGCCCATGCAAAACCTATGGGCCGATAGAAGCAGAGGTCGATATTCTCCTCGGTATCGCTCGATTTCAGCGTCGAGCGGTACTCTTCAGCAATGCTCTTAAACATTTACACTGCAGTTTAGCTCATTTATAAATTCATTTGCCTGACCGAGGTCGTGCAGATTGTCGATGTCGAAAGCCCGGCTGAACTCAAACGGCAGCACCTTTATGGCCGTACGTGTGGCCAGAGTGCGCTGGAAATCGCTCAGCGACTCCGGATAGTGACCGCTGTTTTTAACCGCATCCATACACTCGCGGTCAAGGCCGTACAGACCCGCCGACACTATGGCCCCCCCGGCAAAGGGCTCGCCGCCGTAGCGGTAGTCGATAATCTCGCCCTCGCCGTTTATACGGGCGTAGAGCGGGCTTTCGTCGTCGATATAGCGTGTCAGACCCATCACCGACTCGTCGGCAGCCATTTCCTCTACAGCTTTGGCGTATGCGCGAAACTCGCCTAAGGGAAAAATAGTGTCTACCGTCATGCCTATGAATTTGCCGTCAAGACAATTGGTGGCAGCCAACAGGCTCTCGTATGAGTTTTCGGTAATGACAGGATTAATCACCACATTACCGTATTTCGCTCTGAGGCTCTCCAGATAAGGAATAAAACCCTCCATACGCGGATTAGCCGCAATGCTGATTGTTTCGGCTCCACAATTCTGAAGAAGTTCTACAAGGCGTCCGATCATGGGCTGGCCCATAACTTCTATCATCGGTTTGGGGGTAGCCACTCCCTCTTTCACAAAGCGGCTGCCATGACCGCCGGCTAAAATTGCATATTTCATATCAGTAATAATCAGTTAAACTCAACCAAACATAGGTGTGGAGGCATCCTTGCCTCCTCAGTATAAAAACTAAACTATACCGCCGGCAGAGTGCTGCCGTTGAGCTTGCGGTAAAGGTCGAGGGCATACACATCGGTCATGGCGCTTATGTGGTCAACAACGGCCTGCAGCCGACCGTAAAGTGCGGGTGCCTCGACATCGTATTGCCGTGGCACCTGCGACAGCAGCAGACGCGAGTAGTTCAACTCGGGCCTCACCACGGCGTTTACAAGTATATCCAGCAGGTCGGTGATAATTCGGTTACCTGCCAGCTCTATGTCCACAACATCTGAGGCACAATAGATTTTCCGCCACGACATTTCGTTGCAGCGAGCATAGGCCTCGCACTCGATGCCGCTTATATTTTTCAGCAGCGAACCCTCGAACTCGCCTGCAAGGATGCTCTCTTCACTGGCTATGAAGCACTCCGCACAACGCTCCACCAGCGCTCCTATCACACATGAGCGCAGATAGGCCACCTGCTCGTTGGGGTCGTCGACACGCATCATGTTCTTCACTATGCGGCTGCGGCGCTCGCCCTCGAAGTAGCCTAAGAGCAGGTCGGTGATTTCGGCAGTGGTGATGATGCGCAGTTTGTGGGCATCCTCAAGGTCCATAACCTCGTAGCATATATCATCGGCGGCCTCGACTATATATACCAGCGGATGGCGTGCATATCGCAGCGGCTCGTCCTCGGCACTCAGCCGTCGCAGGCCCAGTTCGTCGGCCACTCGCTGATAGCTCTCTACCTCGCTGGTAAAGAACCCGAACTTGCCCTTTTTGCCTGCCAAAAGCGACTCGTACGGATATTTCACCACCGAAGCCAGGGTGCTGTAGGTCATGGCGAAACCGCCTTCACGACGGCCTTTGAACCTGTTGGTAAGCACCCGGAAGGCGTTGGCATTGCCTTCGAAGTTTATAAAGTCGGCCCATTGGCGCGGGCTTAGCCGATGTTCGAGAACTTTGCCGGCGCCCTCGCTGAAAAATGTGCCTATGGCTTTCTCGCCACTGTGTCCGAAGGGCGGATTGCCAAGGTCGTGGGCCAGGCAGGCGGCGGCAACTATGTCGCCAAGGTGGTGCAACTCGCCATGCCACGGTTCGGAGGCATACTTGGCGCGCAGAGCCAGCGATATATTGTCGGCCATCGACTTGCCCACGCAGGCTACCTCCATGGAATGGGTCAGGCGGTTATGCACAAATATGCTGCCGGGCAACGGAAACACCTGTGTTTTGTTCTGCAGTCTGCGGAAAGGCGACGAAAACACCAGTCGGTCGTAATCACGGCGGAAGTCGGTGCGGGTAGCACTTTTCTTAGGGTCGTGATAGTGTTCCAGACCAAAACGCTTGTCGCTTATGAGTCTATTCCATTCCATAATCAGTTATTTTTTAGTTCCCAGAAAGCTATTGCCGAAGCGGCTGCCACGTTCAGCGAGTCAACACCGTATGCCATGGGTATCTTCACCACATAGTCGCTGGCGTCGATTACGCTCTGCTCCAGGCCGTCGCCCTCGGTGCCCAGTATTATACCAAGGCGTTCCTCGGCGCGCAGAGCGGCATCATCGATTCCTACGCTGCGGTCGGTCAGAGCCATGGCGGCGGTGCGAAAACCCAGCGCATGCAGAGCCGATACGGCAGGGCCGTCGAGCCACGCCCACGGAATCAGAAACACCGAACCCATGCTCACCCGCACAGAGCGCCGGTTCAGCGGGTCGCAACTGGTGCGTGTCAGCAGCACGGCATCCATGCCCAGCGCGGCTGCACTGCGGAATATGGCGCCTATGTTGGTGGTGTCGGTCACACTGTCGATTACAGCCACACGCCGGGCGTTCCTGCACACCTCCGCCGCAGTTCGCCCTGCCGGACGCCGCATGGCGCAGAGTACTCCGCGGGTAAGCATATAGCCTGTCAGTCCGGCAAGTAGTGCGCGCTCGCCGGTGTACACCGGTATATCGCCGCAGCGGGCTATTATGTCGCGGGCATCACCATTGATATGCCGGCGCTCGCACAGCAGCGACAGCGGCTCATATCCGGCGCGCAAAGCCACATCGATTACCTTGGGACTCTCGGCTATGAACACGGCATTGGCCGGGTCCAGACGGTTGCGAAGCTGGGCTTCGGTCAGACGTCCGTACACGGCCACACGTTCATCGGCAAGGTCTGTTATCTCATTTATCATCTTCCGGCTCGTTGAAGTATATATGGCACCGGAGGCTTCATGCCCACCGGCCGGTCGGCTTCAAGACGGCGCAGTGCCTCTACAGCGGCAGCGGCATCGTTATGGCTCGACGATATAACATAATAATAAGGCTCTGAAGTCTGCACGACAAACGAAGCCGGATAGCCTGCCTCAAACAGGCGCTCGCGCATCGACTTGGCCGTAAACAGCTGTTTGAACTGCCCCGCCACCACATTGTAGCGCATCAGGCTTTCGTTGATACCGCCGCCGTCGGGTGTCACCTTTACATGCTGCACCTTCACATCCACCGTATCTTTGCCCACTACCAGCTGCTGCATGGCAAAATCGCGGCGGGCACGGCCATATATGGTACTGTCCAGGTCGGCATCGGCAGCTTCCCGGGCCTCCACCGCCTTCTCGTAAGCTTGGCGGTAATTGTTCTCATTGGTCTTGCAGCCCCATAGCAGAGGCAGGCAGAGCAACATTAATAATAGAAACCTTGTGTACATAATCTTCAAAATAGAAACCTCCGACAAACCGTATGCGCCGCCTGTCATGCGCGCGGGCACAGTGTTGCCAATCATATCTTCACCTTCCCAAGTTCGATAACTTCAAGGTCGCGCATAGTATCGCCATCGATTACCAATCGGATCAGTGTGCGCTCCTTCTGCCAGCCATGATAGCCGGCAGCCCCCGGATTCACGTGCAGCAAATCCAGCTCATGGTCGTACATCACCTTCAGTATATGGCTGTGGCCGCATACCATCAGTTTCGGACGCGCCTCCACAAGCATGCGGCGTACCCCGGGAGCATAACGCCCGGGGTAGCCGCCTATATGGGTCAGCCATACTTTCACTCCTTCTACCGCAAAGCTGTCGACCTCCGGAAATTCACGGGCTACATGGCCCGAATCGATATTTCCGCGGACGGCCCGCACTACAGGACACACCGACCGCAGACGCTCGATTACGCTCATATCTCCCACATCGCCGGCGTGCCATATCTGGTCACAGTCCTTGAAGTGGATGGCGAAGCGGTCATCCCAGCAGCTGTGTGTATCTGAAAGTATGCCTATCAGTTGCATTTAGAGCTTGTTTAAACAGCCTATTATTTCACGCCCATTTTCTTTGCTATGCTCTTGGGCACGGCATTCTTATGAACCATTATGTTCATGGTCTTGGCCAGGAAGTAAGGCTCCGAAACATAGAAGAAACCGCCATAAATATGATTGGTATCCCACGAGTTTTTAACCTTATAGTAGCGGTTGCCCTTCTGGTCGGTAGCGATACCCACCAGCTCCATGCCGTGGTCGTCGGTAGTTTCCTGGCTGTCGAACATCTCCTGACGCAGTTCCTGAGTCACCTCGATTTCGTCAACCGGGCCCTGGAAGCTATACTTGTCGTTGTTCTTCTCAGCAGCTGTAAGCTTCACCCAACGCGAAAGTTCACTGTCGTTCATATCACCTTCGGTCTTGCCCTTGGGCATCAGCGCCACGCCGTCGCGCCACTTGAAACCGCCCTCGCTGACGTCGGCAGCCCATACAACAGGGTAACCGTTCTGCAGTGCATTGTCTACTATTGCCTTCATCTCCTCCATGGGCACATTGTGATACTGACCGTTGAGCCAGTTATCGGGCACTTCTACGGCGAATGGCTTGTAGAACGGATGATGTGTGAACGATGTCACCGCCACATAATCCTCGGGATTAATACCGAGCGACTTGGCATACGACTGCGGCGTGTAGGTCTTGCCTTTGTATGTGAAAGTTTCGGGCACCGGACCCAGATAAGCGTCAAGAATGCCGTTGAGTGCTTTCTTCCATGCGCTGCTTACCTTGCGGTTGGGCTTCGACACCACGGTCTTTACAAGTCCGGCCAGTACTCCGTCGAATTCACCGTGTACATGCTTGTCCTCGCCATACTGAAGGCCGGTGTACACTTCTTCGGGCACCGCGCCGTAACGCTCCCACACATAGGGCACGTCAAGAATCGAGCCTCCGGCAGCGAAATTGCACTCGCCGTAGTTGCGCACAAAGCGGTCGGCCTTGTCGGCATAGCAATAGCGTACGGTAAACATCTCGCTCAGGTCGAGGCTGTCCCCACCCATACGCAGAATCTCGTCCTCGAAAAACGAAGTTCCTGCGAAGCACCAGCATGTACCCGATTTATTCTGGTTCTTAACCGAGGTGGTAGGCACAACGGCTACATCGGTAAACACAAATTTCTCGACCGAATCTGCCGCGGCTGTATCTGCCGGAGCTTCAATCATATCCAGACGATAGTCCAGACCGCCGGCCTGAACACACAACGCTGCCGTCAAGGCAGCGGGTATCAACAGTTTTTTCATAATGATAGAGTTAGTTTTTTGCAAAGATAGTCAAAATTAATTACTTGTCAAAAAGGCTGCATTATAAAAAGACAAAAAGACAAAGCCTCTGCTGTAACAGATGCTTTGCAATTCAGTTTTTGATAATTTATCATGACTTTACATACCTCGCCGGCGGCCTTTACAAACTCTGTAGATTAAAGCAGACGCACGCGGTTAAGCTGCACACAAGCGGAATATGCCACTACCTGTTCTGCGACATTACGCCATATAGGCTCTGCCGGAGCAGCCTCGGCATCCGGTAATTCGGCTCCATGGAAGATTCTGTACAAAACTCCCGCATATCCCTAAAACGCCGTTCCGGAGGGCCTCCGGCAAGCTGAATGATTTGCGTGGTGTATTATCATGTCCCTATATGCTTCAGGCTGATATTATGGTCCGCAAAAGGAGCCTGATTTGCCCGCCTGATGTCCGGCGGCGGGGACGCCGTCGCAAATACAAAAAAGCGCCTTCCAGATTGCTCTGAAAGGCGCTTAGGGGGCGGTTACCTACTC
>CAJUHX010000010.1:0-13309 GCA_910586455.1 uncultured Muribaculaceae bacterium
ACTGGGTGATAGGCAGCGACGCAAGGCCGATGATACCAAGCAGCACGATGAAGATGGATATCACCGTCGAAAGTACCGGTCGGTTAATAAAATTATCGAGTTTCATTTATATTGATATCAGTAGGTTCACAATGGATGAATTGTTATTTGCCGGCCTGTGCAGCCTGAGCTTCGCCGGCCTCGGTCTTTGCCTCGACGGGTACTACAGGCATGTTGTTCTTGACCTTGCCGCCGATGCCTACGCCTTCGACAAGAATTTTGTCGCCGGCTTCGATACCTGATACGACCACGAAGTTTTTGCCGTCGTTCAGGCGCTCTACCTCAATAGGATACTGTATGGCCTTGAGGGTGTCGTTGACGCTCTCCACCTTGAACACATAGCGGAGGTTCTGCAGTTCGTAGGTGGCTTTCTGGGGTATTACAATGCGGTTGGTGAAGTCCTGCGGCAGGATGATGGTGCCGGTAAGACCGCTTCGGAGCAGCCCGCTGGGGTTGTCGAAAATAGCGCGGGCGCTCGATGCGCCTGTGCTGGGGTTTACCACACCGCTTATGGTGGTGACCTTGCCCTCGATGCCGTACATCTGGCCGTCGCTCAGCTGCAGACGTGCTGCCGGCATGGCGGCTATAATCTGAGCCTGCGAGAGGGTGCCGTTCTTGGTCATTTCAAGCAGGTCTTTTTCGGTGAAGGAGAAGTATGCGTATATTTCGGAATTGTCGCTCACGGTGGTAAGGGCGGTCGAGGGCGAAACATACGAACCCTCGCGGAAGGGAATCTGTCCTACAACGCCGTTGCTGGGGGCGGTGATGGTGCAGTACGAGAGGTTTTTCTGAGCCGAAATCAGGGCTGCATTGGCCTGGGCCAGCTGGGCATTAGCGGCCGAGAGGGCGTTGGCTGCCTGCTGCCATACGTAGTCGGAGATAATGTTTTTATCGAGAAGCAGTTTGTTCTGGGCTTCAGTGAGTTTGGCATTGTCAACATTTACTTTTGCAGCGTCGACAGCGGCTTTAGCCTGGTTTACGGCAGCCTGGAAGGGCACGGGGTCGAGAGTGAAAAGTACCTGGCCTTTGCGAACTACAGCACCTTCGTCAACCTTAACAGCCTGGATAGCACCGTTTACCTGAGGACGCACCTCGATATCGGTCTTACCCTGCAGGGTAGTCGGGAATTTAACGTCGAGAGTCACCGATGAAGGAGCGGCGGTTACAGCGGCAAGTTGGGGGGCCTGCTGAGCGGCCATCATGGCGGCCTGTTGCTTGGCGTCGTCGCCGCCACATGCGGCGAAAGCCACTGCGAGGCATCCGCAGAAAGCAATGCCTGAGGTCTTTAACACTTTAGTCTTCATAAATTTTATATATAGTCTGTTGTAGTTTGAAATAAGATGTATGTGTAATTAATGTGTAGCCGACAGCAGTATCTGCTCGGGCTAACAGCCTGAAAACACGGTGCAAAATTACAAAAATAATCCGAAAGCTGATAGTAGAATTGGCGAAAGAATTTGCAAAAAGGTCGAAACGAACTCTTAAAATATGTTTTTCAAGATAAAATGGAGAAAAAATAGATGAAAAATTTCCTTAATTCATAAATTTTCCGTTACTTTGCACCGCGAAAATCCGAATTATAAAATTAAAAACTTAAAATTATCATGTCACAAATTGCAGATCGCGTAAAAGCAATCATCGTCGACAAGCTCGGCGTAGACGAAGCACAAGTCACTGAAACCGCATCGTTCACCTCTGACCTCGGTGCTGACTCTCTCGATACTGTAGAGCTCATTATGGAATTTGAAAAGGAATTCGGAATCACCATTCCCGATGACAAGGCTGAAACTATCCAGACCGTAGGCGACGCCGTTGCTTACATCGAAGCAAACAAGTAATCTCCATCCACACTAATAACCGGCGTCGCGGCCTGAGGTAATACCTCGGGCAGGGGCGCCGGCGATTATTACCACATTACTATATAATGGAATTAAAAAGAGTAGTTGTAACCGGCCTTGGCGCCATCAGCCCTCTGGGCAACGATGTTGAAACCACCTGGACCAACGCCAAGAACGGTGTGAGTGGCGCAGGCCCCATCACCCATTTCGATGCTTCCAAGTTCAAGACCCAGTTCGCTTGCGAAGTAAAGGATTTTGACCCAACCCAGCATTTCGACCGTAAGAAACTGCGTCAGCTCGACCTCTATGCCCAGTATGCCATCGTAGCTGCCCGTCAGGCAGTGGCAGACGCCAATCTCGAGGCTGAAGGCGCCGTGAACAAAGACCGTGTCGGTGTTATTGTTGCCGCTGGTATCGGCGGTCTGCATACATTCGAGGAAGAAGCCGGATACTATGCTCTTCACGAAGAGAACGGTCCTAAATACAATCCGTTCTTCATACCCAAGATGATTGCCGATATCGCTTCGGGCCACATCAGCATGGAGTATGGCTATCACGGCCCCAACTTCGGCACCGTAAGTGCTTGCGCATCATCGAACAACGCGCTTATCGACGCGTTCAACCTCATACGCCTTGGCAAAGCCGACGTTATCCTCGCCGGTGGAGCCGAAGCGGCTATCTATCCCGCCGGTGTGGGCGGCTTCAACAGCATGCACGCTCTGTCGACCCGCAACGACGATCCCAAACGCGCAAGCCGCCCCTTCAGCAAGTCGCGCGACGGCTTTGTGATGGGTGAAGGCTCTGCCGTACTCGTACTCGAAGAACTTGAACATGCACTGGCACGCGGCGCCAAGATTTACGCCGAAGTAGCCGGCGGCGGTCTGTCGGCCGATGCATACCACCTCACCGCTACCCATCCCGAAGGTCTGGGTGCAATCCTGGCTATGCGCAATGCCCTCGAAGACGCAGGCATGAAGCCCGAAGACATCGACTACATCAACGTACACGGCACCTCGACCCCCGTAGGCGACATCTCCGAAGTAAAGGCTATCGTAGAAGTATTCGGCGATGCAGCCCACAAGCTCAATATCTCGTCGACCAAGTCTATGACCGGCCATCTGCTGGGTGCCACAGGCGCTCTTGAAGCAGTATTCTCGGTGAAGGCGGTTGAAGAGGACATCGTACCTCCCACAATCAACCATGCCGTCGACGACTGCGACGAAGAAATTGACTATACCCTCAACTTTACCTTCGACGAAGCTCAGAAGCGTCCGGTTCGCGCCGCGCTCAGTAACTCGTTCGGTTTCGGCGGCCACAACGCCACTGTAATCGTAAAGAAGTTCGAGAAGTAAGCATAGTCCTTAGATAATACAATACAGAACGGCTGTGCCATGCGTCAGCGTGGCACAGCCGTTCTGTATAAATATAGTTGCGACGGCGGAACGCTGTCGTTCACGGACATTCCCAAAAGTATAAAGCCAAAATGCCTTCGCTTGATGAACGACGGCGGGACGCTGTCGCAACTACTAAAAACGTAAATATATATGGCAGATTTTGAAAAAGAATGGGCAAAGATGCTTGCAGGCGAGGTATATGAAGCCGGTCACCATGGCTTTCTCGAGCGCCTGATGGCTACCCGCGAGCGTCTGTGGGAGTTTAACGGACTGCGGCCCTCGATGGTCGATGAACAGCGGGCGATATTACGTGGACTATTTGGTTCGTGTGGCCAAAATATAATAGTGAATCAGCCGTTCCGCTGCGATTTCGGCTGTAATATACATGTGGGCGAAAACTTCTTTGCCAACTTCAACCTTACCGTACTCGACGAAGCCGAGGTGCGTATAGGCGATAACGCATTTATCGGGCCGAATGTAAGTATATACACGGCCTGCCATCCGCTTGATGCTCCCACGCGTAATACTTTTGCCGAGTGGGCCGAGCCGGTGACTATCGGCGACAATGTGTGGATTGGCGGCAGTGTCACCATTCTGCCGGGCGTGACCATAGGCGATAATGTTGTGATAGGTGCGGGCTCGGTGGTATGCCGCGATTTACCATCAGATTGTGTGGCGGCGGGAAATCCTGCCCGGGTGATTAAGAACTTGCTATAAAAAATATCCGGACCGAATCCGGCCCGGATATTCAATATGCGCAAGTGTTGCTGATTATGCTTTGGCTTTGAGGCGCAGCGCGCAGTAGCCCAGATATAGCAGGCAGACCGATATTATAATCAGTGAGCCGCACTGGTTGCCTATGGCGTCGGCGCAAAGGCCCATAGCCGGTGGTATGACTGCACCGCCGAATACACCCATTATCATCAGGCCGGAAATTTCGTTTTCCTTTTCCGGGTTGGTCTTCAGAGCTTCGGAGTATATAATTGAGAAGATACTCGAACAGAAGAATCCGATAAGGCCTACGGCACACATAATCACGGGCGCCGAGGCGGCCATGAACAGTATGGCAATAGAGGCTATGGCGGCGATGATATTGATGCGGAAGTAGGTTACGCCCGACACACGGGTGAGGAACAGGGTGCCGATGAATGCTCCCGCTGTGCGGCATACAAAGTACACGCTCGAGGCGTAGCCGGCATCCTGCACCGCGTATGCGCAACGTTCAATAAGCATTTTGGGTGCCACGATATTGGTGCCAACATCCACGCCTACAACAAAGAAGATGCCTAAGAACAGCAGGCACACGCGCTTGTCGCCCAGCAGTTTCAGCGAGGCCATTATCGACGAACCTTTTTCGGCGGGTTCTTCGTGTATGGTTGTAAACTGCAGCCACAGAGCCGACATCACGGTGATTGCGGCGAATATCGGGAAGAGATACTGCCAGTTGCCAAGGCAGTTCACCGCAAATACAGCAATAAATGGTCCGCAGAACGACGAAACTGCCTTGATTACCTGCCCTGCAGTAAGTGAGCTTGTAAGGGCGTTGCCTTTTACTACATTGGTCAGCAACGGATTGAGCGATACCTGCAGCATGGTGTTGCCGATGCCTAAAAGCAGGAAGGCGGCCATGCAGGTGACCAGAGTGTAGCTGAAGAAGGGTATGAGCATACCTGCAATGGTAATCAGGTTGCTGAGCTGCACCATATTCTTGCGGCCTATGCGGTTCATCAGCAGGGCGCTTGGCAGCGACAGCAGCAGAAACCATATGAATACCATCGACGGTATGAATCCGGCCATGGTTTCGTTGAGGTTGAAGTCGTGCTGCACGTAGCTGGTCGATATGCCCACTACGTCGCAGAAGCCCATGATAAAGAAACCGAAAAGCACGGGCAGCAGTTGGGTGATGTTTGTTTTCATCAGTCGTTTATAAATTCGATAGAGTAAGTAAAACTGTCGGCGCGGTAAAATCCTATATTGTATTCAACCGGCATGTTGTTGACATCGAGTACAAAGCGCTTGCGCATCAGTATTGGATCGCCTTCCGATATTTCGAGTTTCTCGGCCAGCTCGCTGTCGGCGGCGCAGGCCGAAATCATCTCTCGCGAGGTCTTTACGCGTATGCCGTAGTTGCGCTGCAGATTCTCGTAGAGAGGCATGGAGAGGTCTTCCTCGCCCGTCATGGGTATGGCGGGGTTGAAGTAGGATATGAAGTACACAAAAGGCAGGCCCGGGCGTCCGCGCAGCCGTTCGAGGCATAGTATGCGCATATCTTCCGAGGTGTGGAAGAATTCGCAGGCCTCTGTCGGTGCTTTTTTTCGCGACAGGTGCAACTCGAAATTCTCAACTTCCATTCCCTGGATTTTCATCTCTTGCGAGAAACTCATCCAGTTGCGGGCGTTGCCCATTACTTTCAGCGGAGCTACGGTGGTGCCGTAGCTTTTCTTGCGTATGAGCAGGCCTTCCTGTACCAGGCGGTTGATTGCCTGTCGGAGTGTGTTTCGGGAAATATTCAGTTGGTGAGAAAGTTCTATTTCGTTAGGTAGAAGCTTACCCTTCTGGTACTCTTCCTGTGAAATCAGGTGCCTCAGGAAATCTTCGGCCTGTTGGTGCAGGGGCAGGGGAGATGTAGGGTCGAGTTCAAGTTTCATTGTTCTATCTGTTTAGTTAGCTCTTGGCTTATATGTGTTCGGCGTAATGCAAAATTAACTAAAAATGATGAGATATGATATCCGTCGGGCGCTTATTTTTCGATACCCCAGTTTTTGTTGGGCTCGGGTCCCATCACCAGCTTTAGTTCGCCGCCTTTGAGCAGTTCCTTGGCCGGGAAGCGGAATGAATTCAGCGGCTTGCCGTTGAGGATTGCGCTCTGAACGTAAATGTTCTTGCGTGAGGCATTTTCGGCTTTGATAGTAAACGATTTGCCGCGTCCGTAGCGTTCGCCGAGATCAATTGTAACCTCCTCGAACAGCGGGCTGCCGATTTCGTAGGTGGGCTCTACCGCGCAACCGCCGTCGGTCTGGAACAGTCCGAGCGAGGTCATTATGGCCCATGCGCTCATCTGGCCCTGGTCTTCATCGCCCAGATAGGCGTTGGCTATGCCGTAGCCGTAATAGCGGTCGAGAATCGAGCGGCTCCAGCGCTGGGTGTTCCATGGCTGGCCGGCGAAGTTAAACAGGTAGGCGAAGTGCATTGACTGCTGATTGCCCTGTACCACCGGGTGATCCCAGTACTGGTCGTTGGGAGCGTTGTAACGCCATGCTTCGTCCTGATTGAAGCCCCACAGCAGGCGGTCGACAAAGCGCTTGTGGCCGATTTTCTCTACCAGTGCGGGCACATCCTGAGGTACGAAGAAGGTCAGCTGCCAGGCGTTGCCTTCCACATAGTGCTGGTTGGCGCCGCTGCGGAAGGGGTCGAAATCCTTGAGCCATTCGCCCTTGCTGTCGCGCATGTGGCAGTAGCCTTCGTCGCTGATTACGTTGCGCCACCAGTAGCCGCGCTCATTGAATTTGTTGTACAAGTCGGTGTTGCCGAGGGCTTTTGCAAGCTGGCCCACAGTCCAGTCGTCGTAGGAGTACTCCATTGTGTTGGAGAAGCGACCTTTGTCGTAGGGCACATAGTGGTGTTCCATGTAGGCGGTGAGGTCGCGGTTGCCGGCGAATCCCTTGTGTACTTTCTGTGCGGGAGTGGTCTGCATCTTCACGGCGGCCTCGAGAGCTTTGGCGCCGTCGAAGTCGCGTATTCCCATCTGCCATGCGCTTACAATCTGCGGAATCTCATGCTCGCCTACCATCACGGGTATGTAGTTGAGTCCTGCCGGGCCTTTTGCCAGCCACCCGTTGGCGTCGTACAGGGCGAGCTGCGAGCCTACCCAGCGGCTCGACCATTCGGGAGTTACGAGGTTCCAGAACTGGTTGAGGTTCCAGAAGGTGTTCCAGAATGCGTCGCAGCCAATCATGCGGTCGTTGGAGGGGTCGGCCACGCGGTGTTTTTTGCCGTCGGTGGCAATCCATTCGCCGTTGTAGTCGCTCCAGATGTTGCGGCTGCAGAGGGCACGATACATATTGTTGTAGAACTTCTGCTTTTCGATACGGTCGTTCGATTTCACTTTCAGACGGGCAAAGAGGTCGTTCCATGTGTCAACCTGATTGCGTCGCACGGCTTCGAAATTCCATCCGAAAGGCTCTATTACCTCTTTTTGAAGGTTTTCGGCGGCGTTGGCGATGCTTACCGGCGATATGGCGGTGCGGACATTCACCACCGGATTCTCGCTTGGGTCGAAGGTGGCGAATACGCCGGCGTGGGTGCATTTGCCCGATTTGAGGCGACGGGTGTCGGCGGTGATGTTGTCGTCGCACCAGCTGCCCATCGAAAGCATGGGGCGATCAAATTCAATCACAAAGTTTACTACATAGTCCTGGTCGGCGTCGTAGCTCCATACGCCGGGCGAGAACTGATGGCAGTAGCCCTCGATGCGGGTAGGTGATACCTTTACGACCTCGAGGTCCTGCAGCTGTATGCCGTATTCGGCCTCGGGGTGCAGTTCTATGAGTATTCGGCCCTCGCCACGGTCGGTGGGGAAGGTGAAACGTTCTACGCCGCAGCGGGTTGTGGCGGTGAGTTCGGCTTTGATGCCGTAGTCGGTGAGGTCTACGGCATAGTATCCGATTCCGGCCTGTTCGGTGCGTTTGTCAATGCGCGAGCGGTATCCCTCGTCGGGCTTCTGTTCGTCGCCCACGCGTACTTTCAGTTCGCCGTTGGCGGCCATTATGCCCAGGCCGCCGAGGGTCCATTCGTGTATGTGGCTGAAGCAGCCTACGTTTTCGAATGATGGCTGATATCCGGCCTGCCATCCGCTGTTCTGGTTGTCGGGGCTGAGTTTTACCATGCTGAAGGGCATCCATGGGCCCGGAGCTATCATCCAGCGCGAGTGGGCTGTTCCTATGCGGGTGTCGACGTAGTCGGCCGGAGTCTGCAGGCGTTGTGGCGCGCGGTTTACTTTGCCGGCTGCTATTGTGCGGTTGTCGCAGATTATGCGGTATTTGCTGTCTTTGGCTTTGTCGACAGCGGGCATTGGGGCTTCGAGCTGATAGCGTCCGGTTTCGAGCTTCTGCGACAGTATGGTCTTGCCGTCGAGCTGTACTTCGACCAGCGGGCTGCCCGAGATGTGTTCGATATCGACAATCATAGGCTGGGTGTCGCCGAGCTGATAGTCGGCACCCTGCACATTGCGCACGAAAGCGGCCGCCGGAGTGTTGGCCGACGCGCCTTTGGGGCCGTTGATGGCCAGATGGTCGAACAGAATCCATGAACCTTCGAGAACGGTGATTGTGACTTCGTTGCCGCCTTTGTGCAGCACACCCTTGTCGAGGGGCATCACAATTTTATAAGGGGTGGCCTCTGAGAGGTCGCCGGTAATGGATTTGGTTTCCACTGCCTTTTCGTCCTGTTTGGGCTTGCGTTGAGGCACCGACTTGCCGTCCGGTGCCGTGAGTTGGCAGTATGCGTCCTGGTTGTTTACGGTTACTTTTATCAGCGGCAGGAAGTTTTTGGAGTAGTCGGCCAGGTCGAGTTCGAGCGCATAGCCGTCTTTGTCGGCATTTTTGTCGAGGTCGAACAGAACATTCACCTGATGTGTGCGCCATCCCGAAGTGGGCCATGTGCCGCCCCAGGTGTCGGCGGGGCCGGGGAGAACATACGGAAAGTCGGCCTTGGGATTCGATACTCCTATAATGTAGTATTTGTCTTCATAGCCGAAATCGTTTGCAAGAAACTGTTTGTACCCGTCCGGAGCCAGTGCGAATTCGGCTGCCGAATTGTCGGCTTTGCCTATGGCCCACAGAATGTTGGCGGGGCGTTCGGCGGCCAGATTAAGGCTGAGCAGACCGGCGGATAGCAGTGGTAATAATTGTTTGTTCATTTGTTTGTTAAATGTTATGTTCAGACAATGCGGTACAAAGTAAGCTAAAAATCTGCTTATACGCAAGTGTTTTTGCGTATTTTTTGATACGCACACTAAAAACACCTTGGTATATAGCCGATAAATTGGCGATAATGTAAGGTGTTATAAAGAAAATGTGTGAAAAACGGAGATTATATGTGTGAACATATATCCGCTACACTATGTGGCTTATACAAAATGCTAAGTAATAGGCATATATGCTAAGTTATAAATTGTTTTGAAAAATATTTGGCAAATAATTGTATAATATTCAAAAGAAAATTATTAACTTTGCGCGGTGAATATGTATGAACAAAGTAAACCTAATCAGACTTAACGGTCAAATGAACTCTAAACTTAATGTATTTCTTGCAGCATGCGCACTGACGCTGGCCGGCACCGACGCTGATGCCCGAGCGGTGAAACTGTATCAGCAGGTGCCGTCGTCGAATGTCAAGGCAAGCGCAAGCAGCGCAATCAAGAGCTCCCCCGCTTCGAATGCTGTCGACGGCAAGGGCATGCTTGACGAATGTCATGTGGCTAATAACCTCGGCGAAGGCATGTGGGTGTCGGCGGTATCTAAAAACAAGGTGCGTTACAGCAAAGCCACCCGCGAAGGTGCTGTATGGTTCCTTTGCTCGTTCGACAATCCCACCGATATAGAGCAGCTGCGTGTGTGGAATCATAACCAGAACGAACATACCCGCCGCGGCCTCAAAAAAGTATATATTGAATACTCCGCCGACGGCTCGAAATGGAATCTGCTTGCCGACGGCTCTCGCGACTACCATATAATACCCGAGTCGAAAGGCCGTAACCCCGAGGAGGCCGATTACATATTCTCTTTTCCGAAAATTAACGCGCGCTACGTGTGTATAACGGCAGCAGCCGGTGGCGAGGGCAACTACTACGACCGCGAAAACGCTATTATAATGCGCGAGGCCGCCGATATGCACCAGAACCCCGACTACTACGGTCTGGCCGAACTGCGTTTTTATAACAGTGCGTCCGCTTCGACCTATTCGCTTGATAAAATCACCGCTCTGACCCCTAAATTCTCGCAGGGCTACCGCAAGACAGAGCAGGGGCCGGCGCGTGAGTTCAGTGTCAGCTTCGACAAACCCTTGTATTGCGGCGGCACACTGTCGTTTCTGATGAACGGCAAAGCCTGGGAGGCCAAGATAGCGCCGTCGCCCGAGGGTATCACCCGATATGAAGGTCTTTTCCCAGCAGGTTATATGGAGGAGAAAACAACCCTGGTGACCACGTTCCGCAGCGAGCAGGGCAGGGTAGTACGCACCGACGAAGTGCCTGCGGCACGCAAGTGGGTGGTGGCCTTTTTTCCTCACTCACACCAGGATATAGGATACACCCACCGGCAGAACGATGTAATGCGGCTGCAGTGGCGCAACCTTGAACGCGCCATGGAAATGGCCGACCGCACTCGCGAGTACCCCCAGGGAGCACGTTATAAATGGAATACCGAAGCAACCTGGTCTATAATGGGTTATCTGCAGGAGTACGCCGGTACCGACAAGGCCCGGCGAGTGATTGACGCCATAAAGCGTGGCGACATCTGTGTCGACGCCTGCATAGGCAGTGAGCTTACAGGCATCAGCCGGCAGGAGGAGCTGATGCATTATTTCGACGATGCCCACCGTATCGAGGCTATGACAGGAGTGCCGTGCAACACCGCCATGATGAGCGATGTGCCCGGTCAGGTATGGGGTCTGGTAACTGCTATGGCCAACAACGGAGTAAAATACTATTCGCCCGGTCCTAATTATGTGCCTTTCTACGGTAAGATAGGCAACGACAGAGCCGGAGCGCTGCATATCGACTGGGGCGACCGCCCCTTCTACTGGCAATCGCAGTCGGGTACCGACAAGGTACTTGTCTGGGAGGCCGGCAGAGGATATTCATGGTTTCACGGCTGGCTTGCCGGACGTCTGTCGGTGTGTGGCGTAGAGCCTATATGGGAGTATCTGCAGGAGCTTGAAACAGACCGTTTTCCGTATAACACATGCTATCTGCGATATACAGTACACGGCGACAACGGACCACCGGACGAACTTATGCCTGAGGTAATTAAAGATTGGAATGAACGCTATGATTCACCTCATTTCTGTATCTCGACATCGCGCGAATTTTTCGAAGCCTTCGAAAAGGAATACGGCGATGTATTGCCGGTGTATGCCGGCGACATGACTCCGACCTGGGAAGACGGTGCCGCCTCCACGGCCCGCGAAACCGCCATGAACCGCGAAAGCGCGGCCCGTCTTGCCCGGACCGGTATTCTATGGACTATGTATCGCCCCGGCGAGGCTGCTCCGAATAACGACTTCGATGAGGCCTGGAAAAATGTGGCGCTCTTCTCCGAACATACCTGGGGTGCGGCCGGCAGCGGTCCGGAGCCCGATTCCAAGTTTACAAAAGACCTGTGGGCCGGCAAAAAAATGTATGCCGACAGCGCTTACAGCCAGTCGATGAGGCTGTACGACAATGCCCTGCCTATTGATTGCAATGGCTCGAGAGTGCATGTGGCCAATACCTCGGCCTGGCAGCGTACCGATGTGGTGGTGATGGACGGTCCATTCGACAGCAAGCGTCAGCAGCTGGTTAATCAGGCCGGCGAGGCTGTTGAGGTGCAGTGTCTTTCCGACGGTCGATGGGCCTTCATAGCCGAGAATATACCCGCCCTTTCGTCGGTGGTTTATGAAATAAAGCCGACAGGTAAAAAGCGTACTGCAAAGGCTGTGGCCGATGCGGTGAAGACTGCCGCCTATTCGCTCGACAACGGACTGGTAAGCATTGCGGTAAATCCGGCCGACGGCACTATCAGCTCGCTGCGCATGGCCGGCGACGATTTCGAGTATGCCGGAGAGAGCGGCCTCAATGCCTATCATTACTCGGGCCACCGTTCGGTCGACCCGCAGACAATCACTGCCGTAAAGAGCGTGAAACTGATTGACAACGGCCCGGTTATGGCCACACTGCGCATTGAATCGAATGCTCCGGGCTGCAACGCGCTTATCCGCGATGTGACACTCTACCGAGGACTCCGGAGAGTAGATGTGGTAAACAGAATTGACAAACAGGACATACGCAAGAAAGAGAACGTACGCTTTGTGTTCCCGTTCAATTTTCCGCACCCCGATATAGCCATCGACCTTGCCATGAGCGAGATGCACCCCGAGCGCGAGCAGCTTTCAGGTGTGAACAAACATTATTACTCGCTGCAGAACGGCCTGTCGGTAGGCGACCTCGAACACGGCATCTGCATGACCTCGGTCGATGCCCCCTTTGTGGAGTTCGGCTCCGCCTCGGGCGAGGATTACCGCCTTAATCCCCGCCACGGCTACGGCTGGTGGCGCATGGCCCGGATATCGCCTGTAGTGTATTCGTGGGTGATGACCAATACCTGGGGTACCAATTACAAGGCATCGCAGGGCGGCGAGGCTACATTCCGCTACACTCTCGAGCCGGGCAACCCGCACGACCTGTGCCTTAAACAGCGCGGTTTCGAGCGTGAGCATCCGCTGGTGGCATTCCGTTCCGAGTCCTCGCAGGGTGTCGACTGTCTGTTCCGCCTCAAGGGCAACAACAAGATAGCCGTGTCGGACATCCGTCCGTCGAAAGACAACAGCGCCTACATAGTGCGCCTGCACAATATGGACAAAGAAGCCGTGCGCACCGCCTTCGAATGGGGTAGTCTGAAAGGTGCGGAGGTAGCCCGCTGCGACTGGCGCGAGGAGGCTCTTTCGCCTGTCGACCCCGACTCGTTCTGGCTCAAACCATACGAATATACCATGTTGAAAATCACAATCAAATAATTATGAACAGACTTAACAGAATATTTGCTGTACTCGCCGTAGGCTTCGCAACCGCGATGCCCGCCGGTGCAGCCGAAACGCTGACCGATTATGTCGATCCGCTGATTGGCACGGCTCACTCACGCTGGTTTTTCTTCACACCGGCGGCAGTGCCCTTCGGTATGGCCAAGCTGGCTCCAACCACCGACGGACACCTTGGAAACCCCGGCGGATGGCAGGCCGTGGGCTACGACTACCGCCACAACACCATCGAGGGCTTTGCCAATC
>CAJUHX010000010.1:13319-51010 GCA_910586455.1 uncultured Muribaculaceae bacterium
CTGCATGAGTTTCAGGTCGGCGGTGTGGTATTCGCGCCTACCGTAGGTGAAATCCAGACAACTCCCGGCGACACCGACAAACCCGGCAGCGGCTACCGTTCGCGCTTCGACCGCAACACCGAGGTGGCCACCCCCGGTTACTATTCCGTTGTACTCGACGACTATGGCGTGACCGCAGAGCTTACCGCCACACCGCGTGTAGGCTTCCACCGATATACCTTCCCGGCCGGCAAGAAGTCGAACATCATATTCAATGTCGGTACGCGCATGGGCGAGAGCGGCAAGGTTCGCGACTCCCACGCCGAATTTACCGCTGACGGACGCATCGAAGGCTGGGTGGTTACCGAGCCGGTATATGTCGACATATATCAGAAAGGCGCCGATGTGAAGATGTACTTCAGCGCCGAGGTCGATGCCACACCTACCGGCTACGGCTCCTTTGTATATGAAAACAAAAGCGACGGCTCACGCTCGGCCTCGGGTCCGGGAGCAGGCGTATACCTTACTTTCGATACCCGCAAGCGCCACGATGTGAACGTAAAGGTGGGTCTGTCGTTCACCTCGGTGGAAAACGCGCGCCTGAACTTGGAAACCGAAGCTTCCGGGCTGACATTCGACCGGGCCAGAGAGAATGCCCATGCCGAATGGGAGAATGCACTTGGCCGCATACGTGTGGAAGGCGGCGAGCGCGACAGCCGCGTGAAATTCTATACCGGTTTGTTCCATGCCCTGCTGGGCCGAGGACTGGCCAGCGACGTTAACGGCGCGTATCCGGCCAACGACGGCAGTGTAAAATACATTGCAAAAGACAAAAGCGGCAAGCCGCTGCACAACCACTATAACACCGATGCAATTTGGGGCGGATTCTGGAATCTGACACAGCTCTGGAGCATAGCATGGCCCGAATACTATGCCGACTGGATTTCGAGTCAGCTGCTTGTTTACAAGGATGCCGGATGGCTGGGCGACGGTATTGCGTGCAGCAAATATGTGTCGGGTGTAGGTACCAACTTCACCGGCCTGGCAATCGCAGCCGCCTATAATGTGGGCATACGCAACTTTGATGTAAAACTCGGCTACGAGGCAGCCCTTAAAAACGAAATCTGCAGCGAGAATCGTCCGGCAGGCGCCGGCAAGCTCGACGTAGGTCAGTTTGTAAAGCGCGGATATTCGCCTTACTCCACCGAACTGCACATGCAGACCACTCCGCGCGGCTCGGGCTTCTCGGCCTCGCATACCCTCGAATACTGCTTCAGCAGCTACGCAGTGGCCCAGATGGCGCGTCAGCTCGGCCACAAGGCAGATTATAAAAAATTAATGAAACTCTCGGAAGGCTGGCGTCATCTTTTTGACCCCTCGACCAAACTTATGCGTCCGCGCGACGAACAAGGCCGATTCATCGAGAAATTCGACCCGCGTGCGCCCTGGGTAGGATTCCAGGAAGGCAACGCCATACAGTACACCTACTATGTGCCGCAGCACATCGAGAGCCTTGTGCAGATGGTGGGCCGCGATGAATTTAACAGCCGCCTTGACAGCACCTTTATAATCTCTCGCGAAAGCATATTCGGCGGTGGCAAGGAGGTTGACGCCTTCGCAGGCCTGCAGAGCTATTACAACCACGGCAACCAGCCTAACCTGCATATCTCGGCGCTGTTCAACTTCTCAGGCTGCCCGTGGCTGTCGCAGAAGTGGATGCGCACTATCTGCAACGAATTTTACGGCACCGAGGGCATACACGGCTACGGCTACGGCCAGGACGAAGATCAGGGCCAGCTCGGCGCATGGTATGTGATGGCCTCGATTGGCCTCTTCGACGCCAAGGGCCTTACAGCGCCGAATCCGTCGTTTCAGATCGGCAGTCCGCTGTTCGACCGCGTTACCATAAAACTTAACCCCGACTATTACAAAGGCAGCGAGTTTGTAATCGAAACCGAGGGCAACACCACCGACAGCTATTATGTGCAGTCAATCAGCCTCAACGGCAAGAACCGCAACAGCGTGCAACTGCCTTTCAGCGAAGTGGCAAAAGGCGGTAAGCTGCGGATTAAGCTCGGCGACAATCCAAACAAAAAAATTAACCGATAATATAATAACAGAAACAGTAAAAAACCAATCAGTACAGACAATGCAACAAAGGTGCCGGCCACCTCAGTGCCGGAAAATTCATCAAAACCCCAAATCTAAAAAAAATGAAAGCTCCTAAAAACATCAGCAGTCTGTTAAAAGTGCTGCTATGCGGAATTCTTGCAATGCTATCGGTGCAGCTGCAAGCCCAGTCCGGGAAATTCCCGGTATCGGGAACTGTGGTTGACGCTCAGGGAGAGCCAGTAATTGGTGCTACCGTGAAGGACAACTCCACAAATGAAGGTGTTGTCACCGACATCGACGGAAAGTACAGAATATCGGTGACTGCAGGCTCGGAACTCAGTTCCTCGTGCGTAGGCTTCGAAGAAACCAAGGTGAAAGTCGTGGCCGGCAAAAAGGTTTACGATATAACACTGAAGGAAACAAATATCGCCCTTGAAGAAGTGGTTGTGGTGGGCTACGGCGCACAGAAGAAGGCCACCCTCTCAGGAGCTGTATCGGCGGTTTCAGGCAAAGAAATCGTCACTACAAAGAACGAGGACGTGCAGAATATGCTCACCGGTAAAATTCCCGGTCTGCGTGTGCGTCAGAACTCGTCGGAACCAGGCACATTCAACACCTCACTGGATATCCGTGGTTTCGGTGCGCCTCTGGTGGTTATCGACGGTGTGCCCCGCGACAACATCTCGCGCATCGACCCCGAAGACATCGAGTCGATTTCGGTGCTGAAGGATGCCTCTGCTGCCATCTACGGTGTAAAGGGCGGTAACGGTGTTATCCTCATCACCACCAAGAAAGGCGAATCGGGCAAGACAAGCATCAGCTACTCCGGCAAAGTAGGCTGGCAGAAGCCCTCTAACTTCCCCAACCTCGTGGACGGAGCCGACTGGATGACCCTCTACAATGAAAAGTATAACCTGCATAATGTCGACCAGCCGCATCCGGCTCTTACATACAGCCTCGACGACATAGCAATGGCTCGCAGCGGCGAAATTCCTTCGTACGACTGGCGCGACGCCGTTTTCCGCAACAGCGCGCCGCAGACACAGCATACCGTGAGTGCCAGCGGCGGCAACGACCGCGTACGCTTCTACGCCAGCGTTGGCTATCAGAAGCAGGAGTCGTTCCTCAAATCAAATCCTGTCGACTACGAGAAGTTCACTCTCCGCAGCAATATATGGTCGAAACTTACCGACGAACTCACACTCGAAGTTAATCTCGGCGGCCATATCGACGACCGCCAGCTCTCCAGCTACGGCACCAGCGACATTGTGCGCAGTACCTGGCTTTATACTCCGCTGCAGCCCTTCTACTACGATGAGGAAGCGGGCCTGTACCATACCAAGGACGACAACGCCGGCATCATCAACCCCTTGGCTATGATCGACAAGGATACAAACGGCTGGCAGAAACTTATCAGCCGCTGGTTCCAGTCGAGCGCATCGCTCCGCTACGACGTTCCCTTTGTAAAGGGTCTGTATGCAAAGGGCTTCTTCAGCTACGACTATATACAGAACGACAACAAGTTTTTTAAGAAAGCGTTTGACACCTACACCGCTCAGGGCAATGCCACCCACTTTTCGCAAGGCATCACCGACGGCAACTATCTGGTACAGCGCAACTATTACGGCAAGACCCACATACAGTGGCACGCCCAGCTGGGCTATGACCGCCGCTTCGGCGCCCATTCGGTGTCGGGTATGGTTCTGTTCGAGGACACACACCGCGAGGGCGACAACTTCTACGGCAGCCGCGAGCTTATGCTGCCTGTGCCCGAAGTGTTCGTAGGTATCACCGAAACCCAGCAGTTCAACCAGTCCTCAGGCTCCGGCTCGCTCTATGACTACGGCTATCAGTCGGTGGCAGGCCGCTTCAGCTACTCGTACGACGACAAGTACATGGCCGAATTCATATTCCGCGAGGACGCATCGTCGCGTTTCCCCTCCGGCTCCAAGCGCTGGGGCTTCTTCCCCTCGGCCTCGGCCGCATGGCGTGTATCGCAGGAAAAGTTCTGGCAGAATTCGCCTCTTAATATCGTAGAGAACTTCAAAGTACGCGGTTCGTGGGGTAAGACCGGCGACGACTCCGGTCTGAACTACGAATTCCTCACCGGCTACAACTATCCTGTCAGCGGCAGCATCTATACACTGCCCGGCGGTTCGATTTTCAACGGCGAGTTTGTCAACGCTTCCAATCCCAAGGGCATCGCCAACCGCGATATCAGCTGGTACACCATGAAAACCTGGGACGTAGGTGTCGACATGGGCTTATTCAACAACCGTCTGACCTTTACTTTCGACTGGTTTACCAGAAAGCGCGAGGGCCTTTACGCCACCCGCAATCTGAGCCTTCCCGGCAGCGTGGGCGCAAGCCTGCCGCGCGAGAACCTCAACAGCGACCGCGACTCCGGTTTTGAAATCGAAATCGGCCACTCCAACCGCATAGGCGAATTCTCGTATTCTGTCAAGGGTAATATCTCGTATACCCGCCGCAAAACCTGCTACTATGAACAGGCAATGGCCGGCAACTCGTATCTCAACTGGCGCCAGAACGTCAACAACCGTTACAACGATATCTGGTGGGGTTACGGTGCCGACGGACGTATCACCGACTGGAACACTCTCTACTACAACCCCGTGTATATCGGTCGTGGCAGTGTGATGGGCGACTATCTCTACGAGGACTGGAACGGCGACGGCATGATCAACGACCTCGACGTACATCCTATCGCCGACAGCGGCACTGTGCCCCTGCTCAACTACGGTATCACTCTCAGCGGCGAGTGGAGGGGCATCGACCTGACCATGCTCTGGCAGGGTTCGGGCAACCGCTACATCACCGCACGCGAGTTCCTCAAAGAACCCCTGTGGTCGAATACCAACGCCATAGCCGAACACATGGACCGCTGGCATCCCAAGGAGCCCATGGCCAATCCATACGACCCCGCCACCGAGTGGGTTGAGGGCGAATACGGCTACACCGGTACAGTGGCTAACGAAAGCTCGAACCACGCTCTCGAAAACGCCCGCTATCTGCGTCTGAAAAACATAGAGATTGGCTACACTCTGCCCCGCAAGTGGGTGAGCAAAGCCGGCATGAGCAATGTACGTATATACGTGAGCGGCTACAACATGCTTACATTCAGCGGTCTGAAATATCTCGACCCCGAATTCTACATGCACCCCACCGCCGGCGGTGTAAGCAACCTCGGATACTTCTATCCTATAAACAAGACTTATACTATAGGTCTGAACGTTAAATTCTAATCCAAAAACGCAATGAAACTTTTTAAAAATATTCTTATCTCGCTTCTGTGCGCCGGCTCGCTGGCCGCATGTACCGACCTGGATATACCACCTAAGAATATCTTTAACGAACAAGATATATTCAGCAACAAGGAGGGCGTGGAGAGCTATCTGGCCCGCATGTACAGCACCTTGCCGATGGAAGACTTCCGCTACAGCTTCGAGCACGGTTTCAACACCGGCGGCACTCTCTACCGCCAGATGTGCTGTGCCACCGGCGAAGCCGTGGGCCGCGACACCCAGTCGGCCACTGCCGAACCTGGCACCAACATGTGGGACAACACCTACAAATACATACGTGAAGTAAACAACTTTCTGGAGGTTATGCCCAAATACAAGGAATCGTTCACCGAAGCCGAGTACAATGCCTATATGGGCGAGGGCTATTTTGTCCGTGCATACTGCTACTTTGCCATGGTGAAGCGTTTTGGCGGCATACCTCTGATTGACCACGTAATCGACTACCCGTCGAACGCCACTCTCGAGGATACCTGGACTCCGCGCGCATCGGAAGACGAATGTTATACATTCATCGGTAAAGACCTCGACCTGGCTATAGAACTGCTGCCCGAAACCGCTGTGAGCGGACGCGCCAACCGCTATGCTGCCGCTGCGCTGAAGTCGCGCGCCATGCTCTACGCCGGTTCCGTCGCCAAGTATAACACTGTAGAGGAAGTACATCTCGACAAGCGCATCTGCGGTATCCCCGCCGACCGTGCCGCACATTACTTCGAGGAAGCTTTCGCCGCTGCAAAGCTGGTGGAGCAGGGTCCCTATCAGCTTTATAAGAACAAGTGGGCCGCCGGTGACCGTCAGGCTCAGGCCGATAATTTCACTGCTCTTTTCCTCGATGAAAGTTCCGCCAACAAGGAAACAATCTTCGCCCGCTATTACAAGGACAAGATGTCGATGCACGAATTCGACAACAGCGTGTCGCCCCGCCAGACTTCTACCGGCGGCAACGACTCCGAGGTCAGCCCCACGGTGGACTTCATGGAGATGTTCGATGGCATAGAGCTTGACGCCGACGGCCACTTCTCGTTCCTTGACGACAACGGCAACTACAAGATGTACGACAATCCCATGGATGCTTTCGCCAATGCCGAACCCCGTCTGCTGGGCACTGTAATTCTGCCTATGTCGCAGTTCAAGGGCCAGTATATTGAAATCCGCCGCGGTGTGTACACCGGCAAGGTGGGCAACGGCCTGCCCCGCCTGATTCCTGAAGGCGAAACAGCGGCCTACGAAGCACTGGGTATCGCCGACCTGCAGCTGAGCGGCGCCTTCAACGGCCCGGCGGTTACACTCGACGCTCCCTACGAGCCTTATCCCGGTGCCGCTCCAATCAACTCCATCAATGTTACCGGCCCCAACGGCCCCGTTAACGGCTGGAACTTCGGCAACATAGGCGGTACCTATCTGCGCAAGTATCTCGACCCTAACCTCCAGGACAACTCCGGCGCATACTCCACCCAGCACTGGATTGACCTGCGCTACGCCGAGGTGCTGCTCAACCGCGCCGAGGCTGCCTGTGAACTGGTATCGCTCGGCAAGGCTACTTCGGCCGAGGGTGTGGACTACCTGTCCGACGCCATGGACTGCATCAACACAGTGCGCGAGCGCGCCGGTGCCGAACTGCTCGGCTCCAAAGCTGAACTCAACGACATCAAGGTGGTGCGCCGCGAACGCCGCAAGGAACTCGCCTTCGAGAACCACACCTACTGGGACCTTCGCCGCTGGCGTACTCTCTACGACGAACAGAACAATACCCGCTACCGTATACTCATGCCTTTCTTCGCAACCGACGGCAATAAGTATTTCTTCGACGTACGCTACACCGAGCCCCGTGCAGGATACAATTACATATTCACTTTCGATACCCGCTACTACTATCTGCCTCTGCCCGGCGGCGAGTTGACAAAGAACCCCAACCTCAAGAACAACCCCGGTTTCTAACGAGTCAAATACCGAAATCAACATGAAAAAGATATTTTATGCTGCGCTCTGCGCACTGCCGATGGTACTCGCCACCTCGTGCGAAAACGACAACTATCCCGAGCCCGAGGAAACCTTCTGCGGCAAATTCGTCGACAAGCTCACAGGCGAGCCTTTCCAGTGCGCCATGGGCAATACCGGCATCAGAATACGTATGATGGAATACAGCTGGAGCGAAAATCCCCAGCCATATGACTTCAACGTTATGCAGGACGGAACGTTCAATAATACCAAGATTTTCGCCGGTGAATACGGCGTGACTCCCTCGGGCGCCTTTGTACCTCTGGAAGAGGAACGCATCAACATCAAAGGCCGCGTGGAAAAGACCTACGAGGTAGAGCCACTGCTGCGTGTGGAGTGGGTAGGCGAGCCCGTGGTGAACGGCGACGGCACAGTTGACGTGAATGTGAAGATTACCCGCGGCACCGACAATCCCGACTATCAGGAGCCTCTGGCCGAAGCCTGGCTCTTTGTGAGCGAGAACAGCTATGTGGGCGACTTCAGCTTCAGCAACATCTATTCCACCAAGATTGCCGGAGCTGCAATAGCCGATATTGAGCTGGACAAGGTATACACCGTGCGCACCGGCCAGCCAGGCGGTTACAATCCCGGCGGCGAATGCACTGCCTTCCCCACCTACGAGCGCAAATACTTCCTGCGTTTCGGTGCCCGCACCACCCGCCAGTTCGACGGTACAAACCGCTATAACTACACTACTATCAAGGAAATCGTAAATCCGGCACGATAATCTTGTAAAATCAGTGGGTGTTGCAGAATATTAATATACAGTTCATGTTAATTCTGCGGCACCCACGATACAAACTTAATAATTATGTCAGAAACTACAGACATCACTAAATTTGCCATCGGCGCAGACATAGGCGGCAGCCATATCTGTTCGGCAGTCGTAAACCTGTCGACGGGAGAAATCTGCACCGAACCATTTGTGACTCCTGTCGACTGCCATGCTGAGGCATCGGCCATACTCGAGGCCTGGCAGGCCAATCTGGAGGGCACGGTAGCGCTGTTCGGCAAGTCAGTGCCTGCAGTCGGGCTGGCCATTCCGGGCCCGTTCGACTATGCCCGCGGCGTGTCACTGATAAGCGGCGTAGGCAAATATGACAGTATCTATGGCCTTGACCTCAAGTCGACCCTGTTGCCGCGTTTGCGCGGCTGCGGAGTATCGCAGTTCAGGTTTGTCAACGATGCGTCGGCGTTCGCTCTCGGCGAATGTCTTGGCGGAGCTGCCCGTGTCAGCGACAGGGTAGTGGCTCTTACCCTTGGCACCGGTGTCGGTTCGGGCTTCGTTGCCGGACGCCACCTTGTAGAGCAGGGCCCTGAAGTGCCCGCCAACGGATGGGTGTACCATCTGCCTTTTGAAAACTCCATTGCCGACGATGCCTTCTCCACTCGCTGGATATGCCGGAGATTCCGTCAGCTTGCAGGCATAGACGTGGACGGCGCGAAGGATGTGGCCGACCGCGCGACTGCCGGCGACCCTCAGGCTCTGGGCCTGTTTGAAGAATACGGACAGCGTCTGGGCTCTTTTGCCTTGCCGTTGCTCCGAAACTTCTCTTCTCATACATTACTGCTGGGAGGCAATATCTCCCGGGCATACAATCTGTTTGGTCCGGCTCTGGAACAGACACTCAATTCTAACGGAAACAATGCGGAGGTCAAGGTTTCTACCCTTCTTGACCGCGCGGCTCTCGTAGGGGCTGCATCGCTCTTTATATAGTAAGTATTATGAACGAAATAAGGAAAACTACACAGTACATTCTTCCTACTGAGAAGACCGCCCAACCGGGCAACTATGATCCCTATCCCGTACACTATCTGGGCGAGGGTAAAATTAAGTCGGACTATATGTCGCTGGCACGCCGCCTGGCAGACAGCCGCAATGTGATGATCGACGGCTACACAGGTGTTCGCTTCGATTTGTTTGTGGCCGAACTGGCCGAGGCTTTCGCCGCGCTGGGCATCAAGCCCATGTGGTGGAACGTGGACGCAGTCCTGCGCCCCGAACAGGAAATCGACTCGCTTATTGAGCCCTTCCTTGGCGGCGACGACCCCATATTCGGTTATCGCGCTCCGCTGACCATCGATGCTTTCTTCGACCGCGACAAACTGCGCGCCATTGTACCCGACGGCCGGGCCGATATAAACATAATATACGGCACCGGCGCAGCGCTGGCAAAGTGGGATGGTCCCGTGGTGTACATCGACATACCCAAGAACGAAATTCAGTTCCGTGCCCGTGCAGGTGCGGTGAAGAACCTTGGTGCAAGCGCTCCGGACGCTCCCAAGAAAATGTACAAGCGCTTCTATTTTATCGACTGGATGGTGCTGAACCGCCACAAGAAAGCGCTGCTCGACCGCATGGACGTGCTTGTCGACGGTCAGCGTGAAAAAGAAATCACATGGGCTGAAGGCGCTGACATCCGTGCCGGACTCGACCATCTGGGCCGTAACGCCTTCCGTGTACGTCCGTGGTTCGAACCCGGTGCGTGGGGAGGCCAGTGGATTCGCGAGAACATTCCGGCATTGCCCTCCGATGTGCCCAACTATGCGTGGTCGTTCGAGCTTATCGTGCCCGAGAACGGTCTGATTTTCGGCAGCGACAACAAAATGCTCGAGGTATCGTTCGACATGGTGATGTTCCGTGCAGGCCGCAATGTGGTGGGCGACGAGTGTTATGCCACCTACGGCGACGAATTCCCCATCCGTATGGACTACCTCGACAACTTCGACGGCGGCAACCTGTCGATACAGTGCCACCCGCAGCGCAGCTATATACAGAAGAACTTCGGCGAACTCCTCACCCAGGAGGAAACCTACTACATACTCGACACCTGCGACGACGCCGTGGTTTACCTCGGTTTCAAGGACGACATTGTACCAGAAAAATTCGAGGCCGCGCTTACCGAAAGCTTCCATAACGGCACCGAACTCGATGTTGACCGCTACATCAACTCCGAACCATCTGAAAAGCATGGCCTGTATCTGATTCCGCCGGGCACACTGCACAGTTCGGGCCGCAACAACCTGGTGCTCGAAATCAGTACCACGCCGTACATATTCACATTCAAGATGTACGACTGGCTGGCGCTTGACCTCGACGGTCGTCCGCGTCCGCTCAACATCCGCCGCGCCATGGAGAACCTTTGCTTCGACCGCAAGGGCGACAAGGTAAAGGAAGAACTCGTCAGCAAACCCGCGCTGCTCGAAAAGGGGTCGGACTGGGAATTGTGGCACCTGCCCACTCACCGCAATCACTCCTACGATGTGCATCGCTACAGAATCAACAGTGCGGTTGACGTGCGTACCGACGGAAAGTGCCATGTGCTGAATCTCGTCGAAGGCCGCGGAGCCGACATTATAACCGAGAACGGCGACAGACTCCATATAAATTATGCCGAAACCCTTGTGATTTCGGCGGCAGCCGGTTCGTACCGCATAGTCAATACCGGTTACAAGGATATAATGGTTGTCAAGGCTTTTATGAAATGAATGTAATCTGTGTCAGGCTTATTTTTAAACAAGCTCTTAGGTAATTATTGCGACCGGTGCGATTCCGGTCAAAAGCAGAGAAGGCGCGGCTCCGCGGAGCCGCGCCTTCTCTGCTTTTATTTATTACCGGTTGTATCAGAGTGTCACTTTGGTACGGGTTACGGTACCGTCGGAGTAAGTGGTTACGCGGATGGCGATACCTTTGGACGGATGGTTGATTCGGCGTCCTTGCAGGTCGAACAGTTCGCTGTTCACTACATTGCGGTCGAGCGAGGCATCGATGGTCGATGAAAGTTCATATACGCAGGCTTCGCTTTTAAGCTGCTGGTTGTTTTCGTTGATGTAGACACTGCATATCTTTACAGATTTCTGAGGTTCGGTGTAGATGTATACTGTATGATCGGTGCCTTCAATAAAGATGTCGAACCAATCCTGATATGAGTACGGAATCATTGTCGATTGGTATTCTTCGGAGTCTTCGTCGGATAGGGTGAATTCCTGCGCTTCGTCATCGAATAGAATCTCGTAATACAGTTTGCTTACATCGAGCAGATTGCCTTCTACGTCTGTATCGGGTATCTGGAACCACACCCATCCTTCTCCGGAATCGGAATTGAAATTGTATAACAGGTCATATGGGGCTGCCGGAGCGGCGTCAGGATTACGCTGCTGATATTCCACTACAACCTCAGTATATGGCATCATAGGGAATTGGCGGTCGGCGGTGGAATTGGTCATGTATCCGCCTTCAAGTGTGAGACTCTTGTTTTCGGCATCGTAGATGAATGTAGCCTGATCGGTCATTGTTCCAACGTATACATACGCTTCTTCGTCGGGATCCCAGATTTGTTCAATTTTGGCGCCGCAGAAGTAGTTGTGATAAAAGAAGTCAACGTCAACTCCCATATATTGTCCGGATTGGAACACTGCTTTGCCGTCGGCAATAGTACCTTTTACCCATGCCTCGGGTACTTCGCGATCCATGCCGCTGACATATATATCGTTACCGTCGAATGCCACATTTACGAATCCTTTGTCGTATGGGTCGGACCATACCCAGGTTTCGGTGGTGAGGCCTACGGGTAGCTCAAGCGGTTTGTCGGTTTGCGGCGAAATGGTTATGTCGTAGTCACCGAAGCCTTTCCATACCCATTGCTCCTGATTGTCAGGATTCTTCACTGCCAGAGCTAACAATAGTTCCGGGTCGGTGCTTGTCAGGGTACCATCCTCGGCGATATTGAATGTGTAAATCAGGTCGTCGGTAGCAACGTAGCTGCCGGTCTGGGTTTCGTGGTCGATTACTTTTTTCATCGGCAGAACGTACAGCGATATTACATCGTCGATTTCATCACTCCATTCCATATACAGAAGCTGGGGGCCATCTATAGTCAGGGTGTTGCCGTTGCGTGTAGCCGGAATCCATGTTCCTACCGGGTACTCAGCAATCATATGGTTTAGCCATACGGTGCCGTCATCGGCCACGACCATTTCAACGGTGGAACCGAGAATCTGGCTGTGTGAGGCGTTGAAGGATTCGGTAATCCATGACTGGCTGTCGCGGGTCATCATGGTATATTCTCCTTCAGGCTGATCGAATACAGGTTCGTCGCTGTCGTAGTCGTCGTAATCATCATATGCTTTTGGGGCTGCGATCGCATGGGTCTTTTTGAACGATGACGGCTGTGCGGTCACTGCAAAAGCAGAGCTCCCGGCAAGTAGAGCCATGATTATAAGTGTATGAATTCTCATATTAAAATAAGTATTATGGTGAAAGATATTTTTATGTGATGTTGTCGCAAAAGTAATGATAATTCTCTGTAATTACAAATTAATTCCGCAAGATTTTATTATTTAACAGCATTTTATTATTTAACCTCGGTTGATTCTTCATAATTGCGTGAAAGGCGACGAAACCGGTCAAGCCATGAGAAGGTACGTTCAACCACCCATCTGAGCGGTTTTGGAGTAAACTCCTTGGTTCCATTTGGAGTATTGGATACTTTTATGTGAAAAATTTTTGCTAAATTCGCATATGAATTAGTGTTTCCAACAAATAATCATCACATCCAATAATAACCAATCCCGTCATGATTAAGACAATTTTAAGAATGGCGATGCTTGCGGCACTGTTGTGGCCGGGCGTCGCACTTGCCGCCAACAATCCGCAGGCCAGGCCTGAGGCTGTAGTTACGGTGGGCAACGCACGTTTTACGGTACTGACCCCTGAAATGCTCCGCATCGAATACAGCCCGGCGGCCAAGTTCGAGGACAAGGCCACGTTTGCTATCGTGAACCGTAATCTCGACGTACCTTTGTTCTCTACCAACCAGAACGACCGCTATTTTTATCTCGACACCAAAAAGCTGCACCTGAAATACCTCAAGGGTAGCGACCCGCGTGCCAACAGCTATAACCTTACGGTGAGCATGGAGGTGAACGGCATGCCCGTGGAATGGTATCCGGGCAAACCGGACCCCATGAATCTCAAGGGTACCACAAGAACCCTTGACGGCGCCAACGGCCAGAACAAGCGTGCCGAACTCGAGGATGGTCTGGTGTCGCGCTCCGGCTGGGCTATAATCGACGATTCGTTCGAGCGCCGCAGAGCCGACGGCAGCCGCTCGTATGCATTGGAGCCGAACGAAACCGTGGGATATGACTGGCTGGCGGAACGCGCCGACCCGCAGGCCATGGATATCTACTTTATGGGCTACGGACATGATTACAAAAAGGCTCTCAAAGACTTTACTCGCGTGGCCGGCAATATACCTCTGCCTCCGGCTTACGTGTTCGGCTACTGGTACAGCAAGTATCAGTCGTACACGGCTGACGAATTTCGCGGTCTTGTCAAAGACCTGAAAGCCAACGGAATTCCCACCGATGTGCTTATTCTGGACATGGACTGGCACTGGAACGGTAACAAAGGCAGCCGGTCGGAAGGCATCGGCGGCTGGACCGGCTGGTCGTGGAATACCAACCTGATTCCCGACGGCAAGGGGCTGCTGGCCGACATACACAAGTCGGGCCTGCGTACAGCACTGAATCTGCACCCTGCCGACGGTATTGAGAAAAATGAGTCGCCCGAATACTTCCGCGACATGAACCGGATGCTCGGCGGCAAATACGTGAAAGCCGAGAACGGTTCGGAGCGTATCGAGTGGGTACTCGACAGCGCCGATTTCACCAAGGCCTTTTTCGACACCATTATCCGTACCAAGGAGAAAGAGGGTGTGGACTTCTGGTGGCTCGACTGGCAGCAGTGGCTTACCAGCAAGCATACTCCCGACCTGGGTCAGACCTTCTGGTGCAACCATGTGTTCTTTAACGAAATGGACAAGAACCGTACCGACCGCCGTCCGATGATTTACCACCGATGGGGTGGTCTGGGCAGCCACCGCTATCAGATTGGCTTCTCCGGCGACACCCACATCAACTATCCCACTCTGGCTTTCGAACCTTACTTCACCGCCACTGCTTCGAATGTGGGTTACGGCTACTGGGGCCATGACCTTGGCGGCCACATGGCAAAGGAGGAAGAGATGATTAACGACCCCGAGCTGCTGCTGCGCTGGGTGCAGTTCGGAGTGTTCACTCCCATATTCCGCACCCACGCCACAGCCGACCCGCGCATTGAACGTCGCATATGGAAGTTCGAAAACTTCAACGACATACTCGATGCCGTGAAACTGCGTTACCGCATGTTCCCGTATCTTTACGGCATGGCGCGCAAGTCGTTCGATACCGGTGTGTCGATTGTTCGCCCCATGTACTATGACTATCCCGAGGCCGACGAGGCATACGCATACGAGAACCAGTATATGTTCGGCAACGACATACTTGTAGCTCCGGTTATTGAACCCTCGGTCAACGGCAGGAATATACAGCGTATATGGTTCCCCGAAGGCCAATGGTGGGACATGTCGCACAGCCGTATGATTGACGGCGGAGCTGTATGTGAAATCGATTTCGGCCTTACCGAAATACCATATTTCATCCGCAGCGGCGCACTTATTCCGATGAATGCTCCCGATGTTATGTCGACCGCAGTACAGCCCGAGCGCCTGCTTCTGAGTGTTGTGGCCGGCAACGACGGCGAGGCTGTGTACTACGAGGACCAGCTGGATAACCGCGATTATGCCGATGTTTACGCCACCACTGCCCTTGTGCAGAAAGGCAACAGTGTGACAATAGCTCCGCGCCGTGGCGACTCTACCGGTCTGCTTGCCAAAAGAGCCTACACAGTCGATATCTATAATATCGACGGCAGCAAGGCCGTGACAGTCAACGGTAAAAAGGCCAAGAGCCGGTACAATGCAGCCACACGCTGCCTGAGCGTTGATGTGCCCATGACAGCGTGCGACAAAGCTGTTGAAATCAAATATTAAGTGCTAAACCAACGAAAGCCCTATACGGCGGCGCAGCGGGTCGAGCTCGATTACACGGGCCTCGACCCGCTGTCCTAATTTCAGGACATCTGCTACCGAATTTACGCGGCGCTGCGACAGACGGCTGATATGTATCAGGCCGTTCTCCTTTATGCCGAGGTCGACAAAGGCGCCGAAAGCGGTGATGTTGTTGACTACGCCCGGTACAGTCATGCCTATGGCAAGTTCCTCGAAGTGCTCTACGGCCGGTACAAAGGCTTCGTTGTCGCCGTCGATGCGAGGGTCGCGTCCGGGTTTGCGCAGTTCAGTCACAATGTCGGTCATGGTCTGCAGGCCTCCGGTGCCTTTATCAGCCAGGGCTTTTACGTCTATTTTGTCGAGCAGGTCGCAGTTGGCCGGTAAAGCGGCCGGGTCGGCGCCTATGCTTAGTGCCATGTCGTTTACCAGCCGGTAGCTTTCGGGGTGTATGCCTGTGTTGTCGAGAGGTTCTTTGCCTCCGGGCACACGCAGGAATCCGGCTGCGAGTTCGAATGCCTTGTCGCCCAGTCGCGGAACTTTTTTAAGTTCGCGTCGCGATGCGAAATCGCCGTTGGCCGTGCGGTATGCCACTATATTCGAGGCCAGAGCGGGGCCAATGCCGGAAACGTACGACAGCAGACGCTCGCTGGCAGTATTGACGTCGACTCCCACCGAGTTGACACAACTCATAACAGTAAAGTCCAGAGCTTCTTTGAGCCTGCTTTGATCCACATCGTGCTGATACTGGCCCACGCCAATCGATTTTGGGTCGATTTTAACAAGTTCGGCCAGCGGGTCGATAAGTCTGCGTCCTATGGAAACGGCTCCACGTACAGTCACGTCCTTGTCGGGAAATTCCTTGCGGGCTACCTCCGAGGCTGAGTAAACCGAGGCGCCGCTCTCACTCACCACATATACCGACTGTGCGGGCAGCAGACCGGAATCTTTGAGAAACTTCTCGGTTTCGCGCGATGCTGTGCCATTGCCCAAGGCTGCGACATCGAGTTTATGGCGTTTAATCATGCCTTCGATTACGCGTCGGGCTCCGGCGGTGTCGTTCTTTGGCGGAACAGGGTAGATAACGCTGTCTTCCAACAGGTTGCCCTGACTGTCGAGCGCCACAACCTTGCAGCCAGTGCGGTACCCCGGGTCGAGGGCGAGCACGCGGTGTCCTTTCAGCGGCGAACCAAGCAGCAGCTGGCGCAGGTTGCCGGCGAAGATATCGATGGCCACACGGTCGGCTTCTTCTTTAAGCGATGCCGCTATTTCGTTCTCCACCGACGGGCGCAGCAGACGCTTTGAGGCATCGCATACAGCCGCGGATATTATGCCGGCGCAGTTGTGCGAGGCGCGGGCCGGAACAAAGGCCCGGCATAGGGCGTCGTCGAGTTCGCTGCCGTTGTCGGGCAGGTCAAACCGTACTTTAAGCAGACCTTCGGCCTCGGCACGCCGCAGGGCCAGATACTGGTGCGACGGTATGCGGCGTGTGGCCGTGGCGAAGCCTGCATACTGCGCGTATGGCGACGCGGCGATATCGGCTTCCTTGCCTTTGGCAACGGTGGCCGATATCTGCGAGCTGCGGCGGTAGCAGTTGCGGGTGATGTTTCGCAGACGTGTCGATTCCGAAGCCCATTCGGCAATGATGTCCGATGCTCCTGCCAGAGCTTCGTCGCAGTCAGTCACACCGTTTTTGCCGCAGAAGCGCTGCGCTGCCGAGTTGCAGTCGGCCACGTTACCGGCCATTATGATTCGTGACAGCGGCTCAAGGCCTTTCTCGCGGGCCATAGTGGCGCGGGTGCGTTTGCGGGGCTTGAAGGGTGCGTAGATATCTTCCACGGCAGTCATGCAGTCGGCGGCATCGAGCCGTTCGGCCAGTTGTGCGGTCATTTCACCGGCCTCCTCTATGGCGGTGCGTACAAATTCGCGGCGGGCCTCAAGCTCGCGTTCGCTTTTAATCCGCGATTCAATGGCGCGAATCTGCACTTCGTCGAGCGAGCCGGTGAGTTCCTTGCGGTATCGGCTTATAAACGGCACGGTAGCGCCCTCGTCGAGCAGCCGCACCGTGGCCTCGACGCCTTTTTCAGGCAATGCGCACGCGGCGGCCACTGCCCGGATGATACGTTGTTCGTTAGTCTGCATGTTGCAAAGTTACAAAAAGGCTGTTTAAAAATATCAATCAAGGTCGAGGAAAAAGCGGGGGAAGTTGCAGATAAACACATCGGGGTCGTCGAGCAGGGCTTTGTTGGCTCGCAGCGCCGCCAGCGATATATCGCCTACGGTGTAGCAGCCCAGGTCCGACACATAGCTTTCGCTGACCTTATCGAACACTATTCCGTGCGGTAGCTCCGGTTTCGGATGCCGCAGATATACGCGCAGGCTTACATCGTCGGTGTATTCGGGCAGACCGTCGTAGCTCATTTTATTGTATTTGTAGCGGTAGTTGTGGTGACGAGCTGTGACATCGCTCAGAATCGACGATGCCGTGGGCAGGCTGCCGGCACCCTTGCCGAACATAAACTGGCGGTCGTAGCACTCACCGCGTATCACCACACCGTTGTATTCGTCGTCGACGTTGTAGATGTACTTGCCCGGAGCCACGAACTCAGGCATTACAAAGAGAGTGAAGCGGCTGTTGTCGAGTTTCACCACCTGCGCCACAAGTTTGATTTTGGTACCTTTCTCTCGGGCATAGCGTATGTCGAAGTCCGAAATCGAGTCAATACCGCAGGCGAGTACATCGTCGGGGTTCACATATACTCCTATGGCGTGTATGGTAATGATAACGAGCTTGAACAGCGAGTCGAAGCCCTTGATGTCGAAACTCGGGTCGGCTTCGGCGAATCCCAGCCGCCGGGCTTTTTCCAGAGCGTCGGCATAGCTTTCGCCGTGGTCGAATACGCGCGATAGAATATAGTTCGACGAACCGTTGAGTATGCCTTTCACTTCAAGCAGCAGGTCGTTGTCGTAGTACTCCTCGAGGTTCCGTATCACCGGAATCGAGCCGCAGGCTGAGGCATCGTACAGCAGGGCGGTGCCGTGGGTGCGCTGCAGATATATCAGTTCGGGCAGGTGGCGTGCAATCATGGCCTTGTTGCCGCTCACCACCGGAATACCGCGTCGCAGCGCGGAGCTTACTATGCGAAATGCCGCGTCGGCATTGTCGATTACCTCTACCACGAGGTCAATTTCGGGGTCGTTGAGAATATCGTCCGGGTTATCGGTGAGTATGCCCTCGGGCAGGCTGACCGGACGCTTGCGGTCGAGCGAACGCACACAAATGCGCTTGATGCTTGCATGGGCGTTGCGGATGCGCTCCAGCACGGTATAGATGCCGGTGCCTACAGTGCCGAAACCGAACAGGCCTATATTGAGTTCGTTCATATTTTTAAACAGCCTCTAAAAAGAAACCGGCACACCTTGGTGGGATGCCGGTTCGCTTAATATGAATTTGATTATTATACATTATATATAACTACAACCGACACAGTGGAATTTCCATCATGCACATGATTACAGCCATCATTTCCACACCTGAGGGTGTGAGATACAGAACTATGTTTTTGTCGATGGAACTCACATCGTTGACGGTTTTATGCTGCAAAATTAGGTGAAAAAAATCATTCATGCAATAATTTTAAACTATTTTATGGCTTTAATAAATTCATAACCGACTAAATATTATAGATAAACATAAATACGATGTTAATATTAAATATTGTTAACGACTGAAACGATATTGTAAAAAGTAGTATCTTTGCGGGCAAGAAATGAAATACACATGCTAATACACAGAACTGTAACTATCCATGTTAAACCAGAATAACAAGATAATCACTGAAATCACGCCTCTGTCGGAGAAAGATAGCTTTTACCTTGTTGACCGCTATAAGGATTCTTTCAATTATCCAATTCATCGCCATGCCGAATATGAGTTGAATTTTGTGTCGTATTGCGCCGGAGCCCGACGAGTGGTGGGTGATTCGATAGAGGAGGTTGGCGATTTCGACCTTGTGCTTGTAGGCAATGGTATAGAACACGCCTGGGAGCAGGCCGAATGCCATAGCAAACGCATACGCGAGATTACATTGCAGTTCTCGCACGACCTGTTCGGTGATTCGTTGCTCAACAAAACCACAATGGACAGCATACGCCGGATGCTCGACCGCTCGAGCAACGGTATCTGTTTTGGCATCGAAACCATTATGAAGGTGTACGGACACCTCAACAACATAACAAAGATGGAGGTGGGCTTCGACCGCATGATACAGCTTGTGATGATGTTGCACGAACTGGCCGAGAGCGACGACTACAGAGTGCTGTCGAGCTCGTCGTTCTCAAATGCCCCCGTGAGTACCGATTCGCGCAGGGTAAGCAAGGTGCAGCGGCATATCGAGAGCCATTTCAGAGAAGAGATACGCCTGCAGGAGCTGGCCGATCTGGTAGGGATGTCGCCAACTGCCTTCAGCCGCTTCTTCAAACTGCGCACCGGTCGGTCGATTTCCGACTACATCATCGACATTCGTTTGGGCAATGCCACACGTCTGCTGGTCGACAGCACAATGTCAGTCGCCGAAATATGTTACGACTGCGGTTTTAACAATGTGAGCCACTTCAACCGTATATTCCGAAAGAAAAAGGGCTGTTCGCCGCGCGAATTCCGCGAAACATACAAACGCCACAAGGCGCTGATATAGCCTACACTATATTAGCAATATTTTTACAATTGCTTCCGGCAGTTTGTAAAATAAAAAAAATGGGCTAACTTTGCGGTATAAAATATCGTAATAAATTGTAACCCATGAATAAACCGCTACTGGCCATAAGCATGGCCGCTGTTGCGTTGTGTAGTGCCAACGTGGCTGCCGCGCTCGATTTACCATCGTTTTTCAGTGATAACATGATGCTGCAGCAGCAGTCCGACGCCCGAATCTGGGGTAAGGCTCCTGCCGGAAGCACTATAGCTGTAACACCTTCGTGGAGCGGACGTACGGTCAAGACCCGCGTCGCTGCCGACGGTAGCTGGCAGCTGACCGTGCCTACTCCGGCGGCTTCGTTCGAGAACTACAATATAAAGATAAGCGACGGCAAAGAAAGCCGTACAATTTCGAATGTGCTTGTGGGTGAAGTATGGCTTGCAAGCGGACAGAGCAATATGGAGATGCCGTTGCGCGGCTACTGGACTCAGCCTATCGAGGGGGCTGCTCACACAATAGCATACAGCGGCAAGTATCCGGGCATACGCTTTATAACAGTGCCCAAGCGCGGCAGCTATGAGCCGCAGTCCGACTTTAATGCCCGCTGGAAGACTTCGTGTCCGGCAAACGCAGCCGACTTCTCGGCCCTGGCATACCATTTCGCTCAGACTCTTACCGACCTGCTCGATGTGCCTGTGGGCATAATCAGCTGCGCATACGGCGGCAGCAAGGTCGAGGGCTGGATACCAAAGGATATACTCGACGGCTACGACGGCTGGAGTGTGGAGGCCGAGCGCGATTCGGCATCGCTCCAGGAGTACGAACGCATAAATGTGATGTACAACGCCATGTTGCATCCGTTGGTGGGCTACAATGTGCGCGGTTTCATCTGGAACCAGGGCGAAAGCAACGTAGGCCGCGAGTACGAGTACCCGCAGCACCAGGCCGACATGGTGGAGCGCTGGAGGCAGGAGTGGAATCTTGGCGAACTGCCATTCTACTTCGTGGAGCTTCCGGGCTGGGACTACGGTAACCCCGAGGGAACCAACGCGGCGGAGTTCCGCGAGTGTCAGCACAAGGCTGCCGAACTGATTCCGAACAGCGGCATTGTATGCACCTCCGACCTTGTCAACCCCGACGAACTGCACGATATCCACGCCTCGCGCAAACGTGAAATCGGCGAGCGTATGGGCTGGATGGCCGCTCACCGCACATACGGCATAAAAGGCCTGCCCGACAGCTATCCGTGCTACAGCCACATGGAGCTGGCCGGCCGCAAGGCTGTGCTGCACTTCAAAAATGCCGATGCCGGATTCACACCCAACGACGAACTGCCGGGCTTTGAGGTTGCCGGGCCCGACGGCAAGTTCTATCCGGCCCGTGCCACCGAAGACTGGAATGCACGTACCATCATAGTAGAGGCTCCGGATTCGGTGCCCGTAATCGACGAAGTGCGCTACTGCTTCAAAAACTTCGCCATCGGCAAGGTGAAAGACCTTATGGGCATGCCGCTGATACCCTTCCGCGCCAAAGCTCCTAAATATGTAGGTGTGGCCGACGGTGAGTTCTCCATCGGCGGAAAACCTTACCGGTATGTAGGCGCGAACTTCTGGTACGGTGCCATTTTAGCCTCGGAAGGCACCGGCGGCAACCGCCAACGCCTCAGCGCCGAACTCGACAACATGCAGGCGCTGGGTATCGACAATCTGCGCATACTTGTTGGCGGTCAAGGAAATAAAAGCATAATATCGCATATAGAGCCTACACTCGAACTTGAACCGGGAGTGTACAACGAAGATATTCTCAAAGGCCTCGACTATCTGCTTGTGGAGCTGGAACGCCGCGGCATGAAGGCCGTGCTCTACCTAAATAACGCCTGGGAGTGGAGCGGCGGCTACGGCAGCTATCTCGAATGGGCCGGCAAGGGCGAATGTCCGGTGCCCGCGCTGACAAGCTATTCCGAGTATATGGATTATGTAGCAGACTTTGTACATGATGACAAGGCCAAGCAGTTGAGCATTAATCACCTGCGTAATATTGTGGGTCGTACCAACAGCATCACGGGCAAGCCCTACAATCAGTCGACAGCCATTATGAGTTGGCAGATTGCCAACGAACCCCGCGCTTTCTCCGACTCAGGCAAGCAGCCGTTTGCCGAGTGGCTCAAGGCCGCGGCAGCCGAAATCAAGCGCCTCGACCCAAATCATCTGGTATCTACCGGCAGCGAAGGCCTCTGGGGCTGCGAGAACGACCTCGACCTCTGGGCCGACATACACTCCGACTCAAATATCGACTATGGCACCATACATATATGGCCCTATAACTGGGGCTGGGTGCGCCGCGAGAGTCTGGCCGAGGATCTTCCGCAAGCCTTTGCCAACACCCGCGACTATATAGAGCGGCACCACGCCCGTAGCTCGGCCATGGGCAAACCACTGGTTCTGGAAGAATTCGGTTTCCCCCGCGACGGCATGGCCATAGCCCCCGGCAGTCCGGTGACTTCGCGCGACAGTTATTACGAATTTGTATTCTCCATTATCCGCGACAGCGGCATGATTAATGGCGCCAATTTCTGGGGCTGGGGTGGCGATGCCCGTCCGGTTCACCGCGGCTGGCAGCCCGGCGACGACTACAGCGGCGACCCTGCCCAAGAAGACCAGGGGCTGAATTCGGTGTTCAGCGCCGACCGCAGCACCACCGACATGATACGCCGTCTGAATAATGAAATCAGCCGCCGCTGATTCCACAAAGCGGAGTATTATCTGTTTTCATGGTTCACTGATACCTCGTTTCCAAAATTTGGAAACGGGGTCTGATAACCTAATATTGGAAGCAGCGATGCCTCCAATTTTTTATATGTCTTCACGATTAAACACCCTCTAAAAAAAATCGTCAAATACAAAATGGGTAAAGTACACGTCAAAAAAGTGTCATTACTTAGCGAAAATATACGCTAATTTTGCAGCGGAAATAGTATTAAGTACTATAATGCCATGAATATAGAACGAGATAAACCTTAAATAATAATTTTCAAATGAACAGTAAGCTATGTAATCTTCGCGGATACCTGATGGCTCTGTTTCTGTGCATTACGCTCGGAGCAGTAGCTCAAGTAGAAGTGACAGGCACGGTGTTCGAATCGACGGGTGACCCCGTAATCGGCGCCGTAGTGAAAGAGAAAGGCAACGAAACAGTGGCTACGACTACTGATTTCGACGGCAACTTCAGCCTGAAAGTGAAGTCCGGCAATGCCACTCTGATAGTATCGTGCGTGGGCATGCAGACCAAGGAAGTTGCAATTGCCGGACGTAAAAATCTTGAAATAACACTCGGCGAAGACTCCGAAGTTCTCGACGAAGTAGTGGTGGTAGGCTATGGTACATCGCGAAAAGTCGATATTACCGGTTCGGTAGCTTCGGTAAGTGAGGAAACTCTCCGTCAGGGTGTAGCAGCCAATGCCGACCAGATGCTCAGCGGCAAGATTCCCGGTGTGCAGGTGACCTCAAACTCAGGTGCCCCCGGTGCAGCCACTTCAATCCGTATCCGTGGCGCAAGCTCAATCAACTCATCGAATGAACCCCTTTATATTATCGACGGTGTGCAGATGTCGGGAGCCGCAGGTACCATAGGCGGTTTCGACTGGACCGGCGACGGCTCAGCCGGGCAGACAAAGTCGTCGAACCCCCTTGCAGGCATATCTCCTAACGACATTGTGAGCATCGACGTGCTGAAAGACGCCTCTGCAACCGCTATATATGGTGCCGCAGGTGCCAACGGTGTAATCATCATCACCACCCGCCGCGGCGAGGCCGGCCGTACAAGTGTTACTTTCGATGGCTATGTGGCCTGGCAGCAGACAGCAAAGCGTCTGAAAATGCTCGACCTCCCCGGATTTGCAAAGTATCAGAACGACCTCTATGCCGAAGGAGCGAGCTACCAGCAGAACAACACCTACCTCGACCTGGACCTTCTGGGTCCCGGCACCGACTGGCAGGACGCGGTGTTCCGCACAGCATTCATGCAGAACTACCAGCTGCAGGTATCGGGTGGTAACGATAAAATCACTTTTGCTGCCTCGGGCGGCTGGATGGGTCAGGACGGTATCATCATCGGTTCCGACTTCGAGCGATTCAACAGCCGTTTCAGCGTCGATGCCAAATTTACCGACTGGATGAAACTCGGCGGTCAGCTGGCATACACCCGCACAAACGAAACCATTACCCTGAACGATGGCTCCAACGGTATCATCATGCAGGCCATGACCATGCAGCCTGATGTGCCCGTGTACGGCTTCGACGGCAAATATGCAAGCCCTTCGAGTGTGAACGGCTCTTCGAGCTGGAACCCTGTGGCTCTGGCCCTGCAGCGCAACAACACACTGCTGCGACAGAACATCACCGGCAACTTCTACCTCGACATCAACTTCCTGAAGAAGTTTACATTCCGTGCCGAATACGGCTATATTGGTTCGACTGCCCTCAATAAATCGTATCTGCCCAAGATATACGAAGGTGTGAAGTCGCCGATCGAAATCAACAAGATTTATCAGCGTCAGGAAGACAACTACTTCTGGGTGCAGAAAGACTATGTGACCTACAACGACCGTTTGGCCGACAAGCACGACCTTACCGTAATGGCCGGTTTCGAGGCCAGCGCATCGAACTGGGAAGGCTGGTGGCTGACCAAACAGAACCTTACATTCGACAACATCCACGTGATTGGTACCGACGGCGAATTTGTGGCCAATGACGGCTGGAAAGACAAAGTTACCACCGTCAGCTACTTTGCCCGTGTAAACTACGGCTTCGACAACCGCTATCTGCTTACCGCCACCATGCGTGCCGACGGCAGCTCCAAGTTCGCCAAAGGCAACAAGTGGGGCTACTTCCCCTCGGTGGCTCTGGCATGGCGCGCCAACCAGGAGGCTTTCCTGCGCGACGTAACATGGCTCAATAACCTCAAACTCCGTGCCGGCTATGGCCAGGTGGGCAACTCCAATGTCGACCCCTACAGCTATGGCGCCACCATGTTCAACGTGCCCACACCCATGGGTTCGGCATGGGTTCAGAACAATCTCAGCAACCCCGAACTGAAATGGGAGGCATCAGAGCAGTTCAACGTAGGTATCGACTTTGCCGCATTAAACAACCGTATCGAGCTTACCGTCGACGGCTATTACAAACAGACCAAAGACCTTCTGCTTAAGGTAGTGGCTCCGAGCTACACCGGCATCACCAGCGACTGGGGCTACATACAGGCTCCCTACGCCAACATCGGCCAGGTGCGCAACGTTGGTGTAGAGGTTGCGCTGAACACCCGCAACATTGTTACCCGCGACTTTACATGGAGCTCGAACCTCACCCTTACCCACAACAAAAATAAAGTTGTGAAACTGAATAACAAGGACCAGGTGCTGTGGGGTAGCGTGGAGTGGTATACCCCCTTCAAGACCGCTACCATGATTGCCGAAGGCCAGCCCATGGGCGTGTTCTACGGCTATGAGATGGACGGCATATTCCAAAACGTCGACGAGATACTCAAAGCCCCGGTACAGGTGCCCGACGACAACAATCCGCTTATAAACAAGGTAAACAAGAATTCCGGTGTATGGCCCGGCGATGTACGCTTCAAGGATCTTGACGGCGACGGCCAGATTACCGCCAACGACCAAAAGGTAATCGGCGACCCCAACCCTGACTTGACTTTTGGCTTTACCAATACCTTTACATACAAAGATTTCGACCTCAATCTGGTGCTTACCGGAGCAATCGGCGGCGACGTGCTTAATTTCACCCGCTTTAAGACCGAGTCGCTCCAGAGCCTCTGGGACAACCAGGCCGCATCGGTTCTCGAACGCGCCCAGTACGGTTACTACGACGGCAACCCTGCCAATCAGTCGCCCGAAAACGTGTACATTGTCAACCCCGATGCCACTATTCCCCGCTTTAATAATCTAAACATCAACCAGAACGACCGCATGAGCACACGTTTTATCGAAGACGGCAGCTACCTGCGTATCCAGAACCTGGCTGTGGGCTATACAGTGCCTTCGAATATTATGCGCAAGATTGGTCTGACAAGTGCCCGTGTGTATTTCAACGTACAGAACCTGTACACCTTTACAAAGTACAAAGGATTCGATCCGGAAATCGGTGCCTATAATCAGAGCGCGCTGCTCCAGAACATCGACATGGGCCGCTATCCAACTCCACGTACCTATACTCTCGGTATGACCCTTAACTTCTAATAGAATACACAAAGATGAACAAATATATAAAATACATAAGCATGCCGGTGCTCGGCAGTGTGCTCATGGGCGCAATGACCAGCTGCGAGGACTTCCTTACGGTTGATCCGCAGGACAAGCCGGTAATAGAAACCTACTATACCAGCGCCGACCGCATACGCATGAGCTGTGCCGCACTGTATTCGCAGTGGGAGTGGAAGAACTATTCGCAGGATTTCCAGTGGAAGTTCGACATGCTTGCCGGCGACATGTACTACACCTACGGAGAGGAAGGCCAATTCTACTTCGGCAACTTCTCGGCCAACAACGCTTATCTTAAGCAGGGCTGGGACGGTCTGTACAATATCATAGCCATTGCCAACACCATCATCAACGACATGCCTGCGGCTGCCCGCGGCAACGGAGTGCCAGAAGCCGACATAGAGCAGGGTCTGGCCGAGGCTCGCTGTATGCGAGGCGTATGCTACTTTCTTCTGAGCCAGTACTGGGGCGATGTGCCCATTATTACCAACGGCTCGGCAATGGTGGGCAGCGGCAACTTCCAGGTTCCGCGCAACACCCGCGGCAGTGTATATAAATTTGTAGAAAAGGACCTTGAATATGCTGCAGGCCTGCTGAAGGAAAGCGATGCGGCCGGCCGTCCGACACGCTGGACAGCCCTTGCATATCTGTCGAAACTCCACCTTACAATGGCCTCGCATGCCGACCGCGCCGACCGTTCGGAACTCTACCGCAAGGCGGCCTCCGAAGCCAATGAAGTGATCGAGAACAGCGCCGATATCAAGACCATCGACTATTCGACCCTGTTCGATAAGGAAGGCAACAACGGCCCCGAGTCGCTGCTGGCAATCCAGTGCATGGTCTACGGCTATGGCTATGGCAACGGCCGCAACTGCGCTTTCTCGCGTGTGTCGCTGGCCGACCAGGCCTGGGGTAACGGCAAGGGACCCACTATTTCGCTGCAGCAGAGCTATGCCGGCAACGACATGCGTGCCAAATGGGTGTTCATGGCCCCCGGCTACTATTACCCCAATATCGAGCGTGCCAAAGGCGGCTATACCTACGAGATATTCAACGAAGACCGTGGCGACGAGGCCAACGAGATGCTCGCACACCTGAAGAAGTATGTGCTGGGCCATTCGGCAGACGTTGACGGCGGTATCGGTGGTTCGCAGGACGCCCCCAACAACATATACCTGTTGCGTCTGGCCGATGTTTACTTCAACTATGCCGAGGCTGTGATGGGCGCCGCCAACAGCACAAGCGACCAGACTGCCATCGACCGTGTGAATGCAGTTCGTGCCCGCGCCGGTCTGGCAGGATATGCCGCTCCGATGAGCTGGGAACAGCTCATGGCCGAGCGTCGCCGCGAATTCGCCATCGAAGGCAACAACTGGTTCGACATTCTGCGCTGGTGGTACCGCGACAGCAATGCCGCCGTCAGCTACCTCAACAGCATGAACCGCCACTATATGTATGTGTTCAACAGCAGCGACCAGAACATGCGCAACGATTTCAACTCGTACCGTCTGGCCACAGGCAAGGACGAAGGCGGCCAGTACGATGCCAGCGACATCACCCTCAGCAACAACTCCATGGTGATGCCTGTGCCTCAGGCTTGCCTTACCGCTTCGCCACAGCTGGCCGACGAACCTGTGGAATTTGAATTCACCGAAGAATAAGCTTAAACCGACAATATAGCAATGAAAAAAGCAAAATATATACTGATGGCAGCATTTATGTCGTTTGTCGGCATAAGCACGCTGACCGGCTGCGACCGGACTGACGCCGAACGCGACGAGGATGCTACGCCCAAGGTCGAGTATGTGCGCGTCACCAACCCCAATGCCGCCGACTCGCTTGTAGTCGAGGCCATGATGGGCCAGCAGATTGTGCTGATGGGCGAGAACCTCGGCTCAGTCGAGGAGATATGGTTCAACGACGTTAAGGGCCTGCTCAACCCCACGCTCATTACCTCTTATTCCATTATAGTGGATGTGCCGTCGGTGATTCCTACCGATGTTACCAATACCATTACGCTGATAACCGGCAAGGGCAACAAGAGTACTTTTCCCTTTGGGGTGCGTGTGCCCAACCCGCTTATCCGCGACATCAGCTGTGAATACGCCAAACCGGGCGACGTAATTGAAATCACCGGCAATTATTTCATCGAGCCACAGGTATTCTTCACCGGTGTAGAAACTCCGGCCGAAATCACCGCGTTCAACCAGACATCGATGGCTGTGGTGGTGCCGCAGGGAGTTCAGGAAGGCCCTCTGAGTGTAAAGAGCATTTACGGTACCACCAAGACTAAGTTCAACTTCATGGATACCAACGGCATGCTCACCAACTTCGACGACGGCTATGTACAGCCGTGGGGTCGTGGCACGGTGACTACCGATGCCGACGCCATCTCGGGCAATTATCTGCTGTTCGAGGCTCCGATGCTGAGTGCCTGGGGCTGGAGCGACAATCTGATGTGGGGCTACTGGGCGCATGGCGAGGGAGCTCACGGCAACGCTCCGATAGCTCAGGGCAGCAATGAGGAACTTGCTCTCAAGTTCGAGGCCAATATCGGCACCTGGATTGACTGCCCCATGCTGATGTGGTTCCAGACATGGAATCCGAACGGCAATATCAGCCCCGATGACAACTATCCGCAGTGCCACTGGAAGCCTTACATTCAGTCCGGCGCATATACCGATGCCGCTACCAACGGCTGGAAGACATTCACCATACCTCTGACCGAGTTCAAGTATAACAAGGATGAGTCGGCCGATAATATGGCAATCGACGATATCGCCAAGTACACCGACTTCAACATTATGGTGTTCGGTGCCTGCGAGAATCCCGGACCGTTTAATATCAAGATGGATAACTTCCGCATCGTACGCATTAACTAACAAACCGAAATGAAAACATTTGCAAAAATAAAGAACTGCCTGCTTATGGCTTTGGTGCTCTTAGGCACCACAGTGGCAATGCAATCGTGCGACGACGATGCGCCCGAGTATCCCTACAGCAGCGAACTGCACAGTTTTGGCCCGTCACCCGCAAGCCGAGGCGAAACCATCCGATTCATCGGCGAAGGCCTCGGAGGCGTCAGCAAGGTGATATTTCCTGTGGGCGTCGAAGTCACCGACTTTGTAAGCAAGTCGGATACCGAACTGGTGTGTGTTGTGCCTCAGGAGGCTCTGCCCGGTAAAATACGCCTGATTATCGGTGGCAAGGAAATCGAAACCCGTTCGATGATTACTTACTCCGAACCTATCAGCATTGAAAGTGTAAGTTCTGCCAATCCGCAGCTTACCGCCGGCGACGAGCTGGTGGTTACCGGCGAATACCTCTACAATGTGGCTTCGGTTACTTTCGGCAACAATGCCGAGGTACTAAGCGAGGATTTTACCAAGCAGGAGCGTCACGAACTCCGTGTTAAGGTTCCTGCCGAAGCAAAAACCGGCAAAATTATATTCAGCGACGGCGCTGACTGGACATATTCAACCGAAAACGAGTTTGTGGTGCGCTCGGCCTCGGCAACTTCGATCAGCAAAACCGACCTTGCCGAAGGAGAGTCCGTGACCGTGTATGGCGAGAATCTGCAGCTGGTGAAGACTGTGTACTTCCCCGGTGAAATTGAGGCAGCCTCATTTACAGTGGCGGCCGACGGCAAGAGCCTCTCCACCACTGTTCCGGCCGGAACCTGCTCTGGTGTGATCACTCTCGAACTTTACTCGCTCGACCGTATCGACACTCCGGCATTCACCGTGCCCACCATTGAGGTGTATTCGGTAAGTCCCGATACTAATCTTACTCCCGGTCAGCTGCTGACCGTAAGCGGCAAGTTGCTCAACCTTGTAAGCTCGATTGTGTTCCCCGGCTGCGAGGCAGTGTACAGTGGCTGGCAGGTGAACTCCGACGGCAGCGAACTCACCGTGGAAGTTCCGGCAACTATGGTCGACGGCAAGATTGATTTTATCCAGAACAGCAATATCGTGGTCAGCAGCGCCAACCTCAGCATGAAGAAGCAAGGCAACGTATTCTGGATGGGCAACTTTGAACTTGGTGGCTGGGCTGCCAACCTCGAGGTAGCCTCCGACAAGGATGCCGAAATGTTTGAGGCGTTCACCACCGCTATCGATGCCCCCGGCAAGCTCACTATAAACTTCGAGCAGGATACCACCCAGGGCTGGTGGCAGCTGCAGCCCCGCTACCGCCGCGACTGGAGTACATGTTTCACTGCAGTTCGCGATGTCAACGGCGGCATAATCGAAACCGAAGCCGGTCAGACCAGTATCACCCTGAATATCGCTCAGGAAGATATCGATGAACTGAACGGTGCCGGCTGGGCCTTCTCCGGCTGTAACATGACCATTGTATCAATGGAATATGAAAAGTAAAAGTAATCTGTAACAATCCAATAGGTAATTCCGGCGCGGCTCATTGCGCCGCGCCGGAATATTTTTTCAAAATGAAATTCAGCAAGTTCTTTTTCTCACTTGTAGCGGTATTTGCATTTACTGCCTGTGGCGACGATAATAAAACTCCCGACGAGCCGACTCCGGGGCCGGCTGAAGTCAAAATCACCTCATGCTCCGTAGCAGAAGGTGCGGAGGTGGATGCCGACGAGATTAGCGAAATACGCGTGACTTACAACGCTGCCGTGACTCTCAACACCACCGACCGTATAACTCTTAACGGCTCCAGGCTGAATGCTTCGGTTGACGGCAACAATACTGTGGTTTTGCCTGTGAATCTTACCAAAGGCACCGAATATCAGCTTGTGATTCCGGCTCATGCCGTAATAGCTGATGGCGGCGCATGCTATGGCCCTGCGCTTACCATCAACTTCAAGACTATTGTAAAGGGCATCGACCCTGCCGAACCCGGAAACTTTGCGCCACTTACCAATACTTCGGCCACCGCTGAAGCGAAAAACGTGTACAATTTCCTTATTGAGCAGTATGGCAAGAAAATAGTTTCAGGCGCAATGGCCAACGTGGACAACAACAATGATTTCGCCGACTGGATCAACAGCGTTACCGGCAAATATCCGGCCCTTACCGGCTACGACTTCATACATCTGAAAGACTCTAAGCCCGGCGCATGGATTGATTACAGCGACATCACTCCTGCAAAGACCCAGTGGCAGAACAACGGCCTTGTAACCTACATGTGGCACTGGAGCGCTCCCGACGCCAAGGACAGCGAAAAATACGGCTTTTATATTCCCGGCAAGGGCGACGACGCCACAAACTTCGACATCCGCGAGGCCCTGAAGGAGGGTACATGGCAGCATGATTTCATTCTGGCCGATATCGACAAGGTGGCCGAAACCCTCCGTCTGCTGCAGGATGCCGGAATACCGGTGCTATGGCGCCCGCTCCACGAGGCTGCAGGCGACTACCGCTACGGCGCATGGTTCTGGTGGGGTGCCTATGGCGATGAATATACCAAGCAGTTGTGGATACTGATGCACGACCGTCTGGTAAATCATCATGGCCTCAACAACCTTATTTGGGTATGGACCGCACAGTATCAGACCGGCTACGAAGCGCAGATGAAGGCTTCTTATCCCGGCGATGAGTATGTCGACATTGTTGGCGTTGACCTATATCCCGACAACGACGGCTCGCAGGTGACCGCATACCGTGCCGCACTTGATATGACCTCGGGCAAAAAACTTGTGTGCCTCGCCGAGATTGGCCGTGTGCCCTCGCCCGAGAAGTGTATGACCGACGGCGCTTACTGGGCGTGGTTCATGGAATGGTACACTTACAATATTGATAACAATGCAACTGTCGATGGGTTCAACAATACCCGCGATGCCTGGAAGCAGATTATGGCCTCGCCCTTTGTGATAACCCGCGACCGGATGCCGGATCTGAAATAATCTCCCAATCTTATTATAATACTGAATAATGGACATTTTTGAACATCGCAAAAAACTGGTGGAGGCCCGCTACGAAGAGCTGGTTACCCGCACCAACAAAATCATAGAGGGCAACGGTGTATATAACCGCTACTGTAATCCGGTGATTACTGCCGAAATGGTTCCTCCTTTCTGGAAGTACGACTATGACCGCGAGCGCAATCCTTACTTTATGGAGCGCATTGGCGTAAACGCCACACTCAATGCCGGCGCAATCAAACTCAATGGCCGCTACCTGCTGATGGTGCGAGTGGAAGGCAACGACCGCAAGTCGTTCTTTGCCGTGGCTGAGAGCCCCAACGGTGTTGACAATTTCCGCTTCTGGGATCACCCCGTGACTATGCCCGAAGACGTGGTGCCGGCCACCAATATCTACGATATGCGCCTGACAGCTCACGAAGACGGTTACATCTACGGCCTCTTCTGCGCCGAACGCCACGACGACCGCTGCCCCGGTGACCTCTCGGCTGCTACCGCCACCTGCGGCATAGCTCGTACAAAAGACCTGGTGAACTGGGAGCGCCTGCCCGACCTGAAAACAAAGTCGCAGCAGCGCAACGTGGTGCTGCACCCCGAGTTTGTCAACGGCAAGTATGCCCTTTACACTCGCCCTCAGGACGGCTTTATCGACACCGGCAGCGGCGGCGGCATAGGCTGGGCGCTTGTCGACGACATAACCAACGCTGTTGTCGACCATGAGATTATTATAGACCCTCGCCACTACCACACCATCAAGGAAGTAAAGAACGGCGAAGGCCCGCATCCCATAAAGACACCCAAAGGATGGCTGCATCTGGCGCACGGCGTGCGCGCCTGCGCCTCGGGCCTGCGCTACGTGCTCTACATGTACATGACGGCCCTCGACGAGCCATGGCGAAAGATTGCTTCGCCCGGTGGATACTTCATGGCTCCGGTAGGCGAGGAGTACACGGGCGACGTTATGAACGTGCTCTTTACAAACGGCTGGATTGCCGACGAGGATGGCCGGGTGCTGATATATTACGCCTCCAGCGACACCCGCCTGCATGTGGCCGAGTCGACTGTCGACCGTCTGGTTGACTATTGTCTTCACACTCCCGAAGACAAACTCACCACAGGCGAAAGCGTGCGTACCCTCAACAATCTCATCAACCGCAACCTGGCCCTGATGAACAATTGCGGGCAGTATAACAATAAAGAAGAGAAAGTATTGTTAAATGTATAAAACGGGTCGCCGGGGCCGCACGACCCCGGCGAAATCCGTATAATAAACCGGTGTGCGAGGCCGCACACAATCCTGAAAAACATAGGCAAGAATGTCGAAATTAAGTGAACGTATAGGTTATGGCTTCGGCGACATGGCATCGTCGATGTTCTGGAAGGTGTTCAGCTATTATCTGCCCTTCTTTTATTCCAACATCTTCGGTCTGAGTCTGCTCGATGCCGGAGTGCTGGTACTTGTGACCCGAATCTGGGACGCTGTTTCCGACCCCATGATGGGCGTGATAGCCGACCGCACAGGCACCCGCTGGGGAAAGTATCGCCCGTACCTGTTGTGGGTATCGGTACCATTTTCGGTGTGCGGAATTCTGCTCTTCACCACACCCGAGTGGGGCTATGCGGCCAAACTCGTGTGGGCCTACGTTACTTATGTGCTTATGATGACAGTGTACACCGGTATAAACGTGCCCTACGGCGCCATGCTCGGAGTAATGAGCGACGACCCTCGGGAGAAGACCGTGTACTCGTCGTTCCGCATGTTTTTTGCCTACGGAGGCTCGTTCATAGCCCTGGCTTCGTGGGAGCCGTTGTGCAGTATGTTTGCCGGGCATTTCGGCGCCTCGCCCCGGACCAGCTGGCAGCTGGCCATGTGTGTGATAGCTGCGGCATGTCTGCTGCTGTTCCTGCTCTGCTTCAGGATGACACGCGAGCGCTTGCACACAGTGTCCAGTGTGAGCGTGGGCAAGGACTTCCGGTCGCTGCTGAGCAACCGTCCGTGGTGGCTGCTTATCGGCGCCGCACTTTGCTTCAACCTGTTCAACACCGTGCGCGGTGCCACTGTAGCTTACTTCTTTGCCGATGTGATAGGCCCCGATGCCTCGCTGTGGCTGTTCGGCCTCAGCATACTGTTCTACTCGGGCCTCTTCCTCAGTGTGGGCGAGGTAGCCAATATGGCGGGTGTGGCTCTGGCAGTGCCCGTAGCCGGGAGTCTGGGCAAAAAAAGCACCTTCATGGCAGTCAATGCCTTGCTGATAGTACTCAGCACAGGCTTTTTCTTTCTGCCCGTGAGCAGCAGCGGCTACTGGCTCATGCTTGTGTTCCAGATTCTCATCAGCATTCTCACAGGCATTATGTCGCCTCTGGTGTGGAGCATGTACGCCGATGTCAGCGACTACGCCGAACTGAAATTCAACACTGCATCCACAGGCCTGATATTCTCGTCGTCGTCAATGGCACAGAAATTCGGCGGTGCGATAGGCGGAGCCGCAGTAATGTGGCTGCTGAGCGCATGCGGATATGTGGTGGCCACCGACGGAGGCTCCATAGCCCAGACTCCGGGTGCCATCAGCTGTCTGTGGGCTCTGATGACCTTCATTCCGGCAGTGGTTTCGGCCATCGCCATTCTTGTGGTATGGTTCTATCCGCTTACCACCACAGTAGTAAACGAAATAGTAGACAAGCTGAAAGAGCAGCGCCGTCAGGTAGTACCCACCGATATGGCCGCCGCCAAGGAATTCAGCGATCTTGATTAGATATGGAAAAACAAAGCAACCCGCAGTTGGCAGAGGCTCTGCGCAGCAACCTCTGCGACTGCATCCTACCTTATTGGATGAACAGAATGGTAGATCCGTCGGGCGGTTTCTATGGCCGCCGCGACGGTTTTGATCTGCTTCACCCGGAGGCCGAGAAAGGCGCCATACTCAACGCCCGCATACTATGGACATTTGCGGCCGCATACAACGCCTTGGGCAATCCCGAGTATTGCGATACTGCTAAGCGGGCCTACGACTATATTTGCAGCCACTTTATTGACCGCCGGTACGGCGGCGCATTCTGGAGCGTGAACGCCGACGGCACGCCGGCCGATACCAAGAAGCAGTTCTATGCTATTGCATTCATTATATACGGCCTGAGCGAGTACTACCGTGCCACAGCCGACAACGAGGCCCTGACTCTGGCCATGGAGCTTTTCGACAGCATCGAACAGCACAGCCGCGATTTTCAGCGCGGCGGTTACATCGAGGCCACCACGCGCGAATGGACTCCGATAGCCGACATGCGTCTGAGCGAAAAAGACTCCAATGCGTCGAAAACCATGAACACCCATCTGCACATTATCGAGGGCTACACGGCCCTGCTGCGTGTCAGTGGCGACGAGCGTGTGCGTGAGGCCACCGTGGCCCTTCTCAGAATTTTCCTCGACAAGATAATCGATCCCGCTACCGGACATCTCAACCTATTCTTCAACGACGACTGGCAGCGCGAGGACGACACCTGTTCGTACGGACACGACATCGAAGCCTCATGGCTGCTGGTGGAGAGCGCCGAAGTAATCGGCGACCCCGAACTCCTTGCCGAAACCATCGAAGCCGCCCGCAAGGTAGCCATGGCAGGTCTTGAGGGCCGTAATCCAAATGGCTCCATGATATATGAGCGCCACGCCGATGGCCGTATTGACCGTGAACTTCATTGGTGGGTCCAGGCCGAAAACGTAGTAGGCCAGCTCTATCTTGCAGCATGGCACGGCATGCCCCGGCAGCTCGACAAAGCCGCGGAAACCTTCGGTTACATACAGCGCGAACTTGTCGATTCCGAGAACGGCGAATGGTACTGGAGCCGCCTGCCCGACGGCACTATCAACCGCCGCGACGACAAGGCCGGATTCTGGAAGTGTCCCTACCACAACGGGCGTGCCTGCCTCGAAGGTCTGCGTCTGCTCGGGCAGGTGTAGGATGCAATTTTACGGTCACACCTAAAGTATATATAAAAGGCCCAAACCGGATTAGCGATGCACCGCAATTTCAGTTTGGGCCACAAAGTAACAATCCGGCAGGAGTGCCATTAAGGCATCTCCTGCCGGATTGTTTAGTTCTTGTAAATGATTTTCTTGCCGTTATGGATATACATTGAGCCGGGTATTGGCTTATTTACTTTTCGCCCGAATAAATCATATACTGGAGAATCTGATTGTGATTGATTTACAGTAATGTTGTCAACTCCGGCACTCTCGTTTCTAAACTCACTGCGCAGACATTTTACATTATGGTCATCAGAGCTATAGACAGTACCTTCCGGAATGACTATTGTAAATCCCCACATATCGTCGCGATGATATCCTCCAAAGTCACACATCAGTTGCCAGCAGTTGCCATCAGTATTGAGCCACGGGGTTACTTCCATGATAAGTTTTTCGGCCGGATATATTTCGTACAATTGTATTTTTGCATCCGGAGCAATCTCTATCGGTCTGTCGAAGGTAAAGGAAACCTCGCCCAAAATGCCGGAATGGTCTGTATACAAACTGCACCATGTGTATGTGAAAGAATCCATCTTACCATTGTATGCCCCGATAAAATTGAAAACAATTTCATCATTAGTTATATCGTCGCGGTATATTGAGCAGGCACTGCCGGCAGGCAATATGAGTCTGTAGGGCACACCTTTGTCAAATGTCATATACGCGTCGAAAGCGGCTCGGACTTGGCCTAAATCCCAATCATACGTCACCTCTGCAGGTATCTCGGCAATTTTCTCATTCTCACGGTAGAGGTCAAACTTGGGCTGTCCCACAGCTTTTGTTTCCAATCCCCAATAGAAAACGATGAAATGGTCTGAGTCGGGTATGTGCAAACCATCTTCGGTACCATAAGTCGGTCCGAGTGAAGCGGGCACGGTAAACTTTACACCGGTTGCACCATTGACAAGCTGGTATATTCCATCCTCCATTTCAGTCCGGCCGATAACTCCCTCAGGAATGCATAGTTGGTAGGTGACTCCTTTGGGCAGGTTCTGTTTCTCGAAATGCACATTTAAGATTCCTTCGGTGGAGTTTTTGCTTTCAGAGTTAATGATTTCGAGCGATGTTGCTTCTGCCACAACAACGCCATTGGCTTGAACAGTAACAGGTGTTGTTACCCCATCCATCAACTTGATGGCGCGGTCGAACTTTACTCCGATTTCCTCAAGAGGGCAGACGAACGGCCTGTCAGACTTAACTGTGTACGACACCGGCCACATTATCGGAGCCGTTGTGCCGGTATTGCCTGCTGAAACGGCTTGCAAGCCTAACAGAGCTAATACGATTGTGATTAGTAGTTTTGTTCTCATACGCACGGGTGGGGGAAAGAGTTAGAGTTACTATTATTATTCATCTTCAATACGCTGTAACTTCTTTGCGCCTTGAAGCATAATGCAAATTTATATTAAATATCAGACTTTGGTATCAACAAATGTTGAGGCTGACGGAAAAAATTTAAGTTTTTCTCAGAGTGTGTTTGAATTTAAATAGATTTTAATGTTCGACATGATTAAGCAACAGCT